>JAUNKR010000026.1 GCA_030532705.1 Peptostreptococcaceae bacterium | reverse complement strand
GAAGACAACCTCAAATTTTCGTGTGTTGAAAATTTAGTTTGTCTTCTCTCTGAAAGGTCAGACACCGTCTGACCTTTTCAAAAAAATTTATAGAATTTCAAACTTGCTTATTTTGAGGCTCATTTAGAAGAACTCTTTTGGATCCGCACTTTTTATCATAACTTCAATATTATTCTCTGATTATCTGTAATAATATTCTTTTCCTTCTATTCGTCTAATTCCCAATGCCCATTCTTTCCTTTACCAACAAATTTAATATCAGGGATTTTTTTAATATACTCTGTTATCGTTTTTTCATGAACTCCAAGTGCATCCCCTTCCTTAAAAGCGATCGAGTCTGTTTGCGATCTCTTCGGGTGGTACAAAGGGAGGTTTGGTTTGTCTTATCGGGATCTCGATCACGAGGGTAAATTGTTCGTCGATCTTGATCTGCATCGTACCTTGCATTTCTTCGATCTGTTTGCGAAGGCTGCGAAGTCCGCCCTGCTCGGTGATCTCATCGGGCAGATCGCCATTGTTTCGGATCTGAATATGGAGGATGTCGTTTTGCTCGGACAGCTCCATCCACAGCTTGTTTGCTTGTGTGTGGATGATCGCATTGATAGAGCTTTCCCACAGTGCGGATAGGAGCAGATCATGAAGTCTCTCGTCAGGCGGGATATCGCCATCCACATAAATAGCCAGTCCAAACGGGACAAAGGAACTCGTGATATTTTCTATTTTTTCTTCAAAAGTATCTTCTCGGAGTACGAGTCCTTTTTGGATGATATCATCCATTTTTTGAAGTTTGAGTCTTGCGGGTTCATCACTAAATAGGATCCGGTCAATGATGGACACTTGATAGCTGAGCTTGGTGAAAAGATGGTATTTGGTCTTGAGAAGAACCTCCTCCTTTTTGGTGTTGTTGACATTGGCAAGGATCTCTCTAAGCTCATTGCCGATCCGCTCCTGATAGGCGGTCTTTTCTTCGAGTTCTCGGATCAGATGCTCAATCTGTGTCCGATCAACTCCTTGTATTTGGCGAAAAGTTCGCCCTTTAAGCTGTAGGTCGCTTTGTTCAAACTCCCAGATCTTGTTGTTGATCTCGCATTTCCCGTGATTCTTACAAATCATTTCCCAAAATAAATGAGCATTTTTGATTTCTCCCCCCAATAGCTCCGTATTGAGCTCTTTGGCTTTTGTGTTAGAGTGAATTACCCAGCCGTCTTGATCCGCAAAGACGATCGCCTGCGGTAAAGTATCAATCGCTTGTTTGATGCTGAATAAGGAGAGTGTTTCTTTGAGATGCTCTACTCGATAATTGATCAGAAAAAGTGTTCTTCCCAGACAAAGAAGCATTACGGACCAAAACAAAAGCTCTTGGCGATCGGATTTGTATTGGAATGGAATGTCGGCAGGAAGGTTTCCTAAATTTATCCCCATATCCAGTCTCGCATAGGCATAATATATGAAGATCAAAATAATCATGATCGTGCTTTCAAGCAAAAGGAAGAATACCCAGAGAAATTTTTTAGGTTCTTTGCCGACTAAGTGGAGCAGGATCAAAACAAATTGTAAATTGATCATTACAAAAAGAAGAAAGGACAGGATTCCCGATTCTTCGACGGTCATCAGAGGTAGGGTCATCGCTTTCTCCTTTCGTCTCTCGCTTCTTCCCTTAAAGGGATCGTGATCGTTAATATGGTTTCTTTGGTATTTTCATCATATCTGGTGTGAATTCCGAATCCGTCCTCTTGGATGGTTTTTGCATTTTGGGATGCCCAGCAGCGCAGGTCCGCTTCATGAATATAAAGCATACATCGTAGCTGTGCATCTCGATCACTGAATCGAATCAACACCGATGGACTTCGTAAGAGATCGGCTTCTTTGAGCATCTGAGAAATAAGGTCAAAGATCTTGAGGGCATCGCTCGCACGAACTTTTGCTTTGGCATTGCTGATGGTATCGACTCGAATACGAAGCACCTTAGCACATTCTTCGATCGCGGAAAGTATCTCCTCCGAACGTACCAATTCTTCCAATTTGCCGGCAATAAGTAATTGTGTTTTGCGTTTAAGATGACGGAACGAAAAGCCGACGCTGTATAAAAAGCGGTGTAGGTCCTGCTCGGAAGCTTCTTCAACATATATCAATCGCTGTCGGATTTCGTCGAGGTGAAAAGCGAGACGATTTTCGATGTCTTGATAGATGGTATTTTGCCAACGTGCAGTCGCAAGGTCGGATTCGATTTTTTCTCGCTCTGCCAAGAGAGTATTGTCCTGCTCGAGCCGGCGCAGAATGTGATGAAGTTTTTGCTCAAGTTCTCGGATATGGCGGATATCGCTCCACCAAAGAATAAATCCCCCATTGATCTTTCTGCCGGATAAAAAACAGTCTGATTCTTCATGGTCTGAAAAATCATTGTGCTCCTCCAAAAGCTTGATTCCGGTTTCTAAAAGTCCGTTTGGAATGGGCTGCTCGGTATGGTATTTTACCGCATAAGAATGGTCCAATATCACCATCGGCAGATCGGATGCGACAAAGAATCGGTCATAGCGTATCGCCCCGGAGAAAATGCCGGCATAGTAGCAGATTTCCAAAAAAAGCAGGTAAAGTATGGATGTACTGAATGTGGTCTCCGAATGGATAAAGAAGTCGATGCGCATCACATAACCCCAGATGTAGATTCCATAAAGAACAAATGGAATGAAGGGTGCAATCAGCCTTTTCTTTTTCGGTACCGCACGAGAGCTTCGTACCATCAAGTAGAGTGTCATTGTCAGATGGATCGCCCCATAAAGCACGACCATTGCATAGAGCGGTCCATAGCCATTTCCTCGATAAAGCAATCCGTTAATATCGCTTGTCAGCACGAGAATAAACATCACTGAACCGATGATAAAAAACAGCTGAGATAATTTGTGCAATCGGCTTCCTTCGTTCTGATCCAATGCGACACGAAACAGATAGTGCGGAATGAATAACAGCGGAAGATAGTAGCTGTACCCTGCAAGACGAAATATTCGGCTAAGGTTGTCGGAAAAGAAGGCGATCAGCCGAACCAAAATCCAACCGATCATCATGCCGGAAATCACGAGCAGATTTTTGCGCATTTTGCTGTCCACCGCACGCAAGTAGAGTGCAAGCGTCCATAGGATCAGGATCATTTCCATCACGAGATAGAACATTTGATGCTCGGTTCCGTCTGCAGAACCATAGAGACGTTGTAGCAATACTTCTCGGCGCATTCTTGCCGTAAGATGATCAAAACTGCGAGAATAGATTTGGATTTGGTCTTCACTGAAATCTTCGCCATAAACGATCCGCCCTTGAGTGTCTTCGCTGATAAAGTAAGGGAATGGTAAGATCTGTTTGGAGAGAAGTCCATAAGTATATTTGAAAGTTCCTTCTTGGGGATAGACGATTTTTATCTTCGAATTCGTACTTTGTAAATCTTTTGCGATGTCGGAGAACATCAAAAAAACTTGCCCCTCGTCAAAGGCTTTCTCCCATTCGCTTTCTCGGATGAAGGATAAATTTCCATTGGTATGTAAGTTTTTGAGATAGGAAAGTAGGCTATTGAGATTCATTTGTCCTTCGCTTAGGATACAGTCCATCCCCATGAACAATTCGTGTTGCCCCATCGTCTCATAGACAGCAAGTGGCAGCGAATGTTTTTGAATGTCTTCCAATCCATCGACGGTGATATTGTCGGGAATGTTTTTTGTGTTGATCATTAAGACCAGTGAAGTTTCAAGATAGGGTGTCCAGAAAAGGTCAGGGTTTTGCTTGAGGATCTTTTCTGCTTGGATGGAATTTGTCCAAACCGCAGTGGTCTCAAAGTCTGTAAGATGTTCCAACGAGTGTCCGTAGGAAGGTTTTTTGCATCGGATGATGGAGGCATAGGGCAGGTTTTTTTGAATCAAGCGTTGGGTGGATCTTGTAGCGGATCGGGGCATAACAATAGTCAGCTCTTCATTCGCAAGCGAAAGATCGGCTGACTCCGGAATAAGTGCGCAACAAAGCAATAGTATGAAAAGCAAACCGCTGATAGCATACCACTTTTTCACAATATCCCCTCCCCCATAAAAGTGATCTAACTTATTATATCACAAAAATAAATTTTTGTAAGAAAGAAGAATAAAGAGTTATAGTTCTTGAAAGTCTATGATTTCCAGTCCCGCCTGTCTTCCGATCCCGCTGAATAGCTTGTCACCTTTTTTGTTCCACAGCGAGATATAGATGGATGCGGAGATGCTTTCTTCGATGGTCCTCGACATATTGCCATGGGTCGGTGCAAGGAGTTTGCTCGCATCATTGTTGATCGCGCGAATTTTAAGAAGGTGTCTGCGGTCTTTGATGAAGATCTCAAGCATTTTGTTCTGATGTTTCATCGAGTGGATCTTTGCTCCCGTGTAAGTCGCAAAGCGGTGGAATGTTTCACCGATGCGAAGGAAGCACAAAAATCCGGTGAAGGAGGTTGGACCCCAAGGGATTTTGGCAACAGAGAACATGAAGGAGATATCCTCCATCTCAAAATGATTGGACTGCATCCATACCCAAGCTTTCGGGAAGGAGCGTCCCCAGTCTTTTTCGATATAGCCATAGCCGTCGGTGAAATCGATGAGCTTGCCGTTGATATTGAGCTTGCCGACGATCTCGTGGTGGATGTTGACGATCCCATGATAGCATTCCATAAAAGGCACGAAGGAAAATGGTCCCATGATCCCCGGCTCTTGCAGGGTGGACGGATAGGAACGGATATTTTTGAAATGCAGATCGCCTTGAATACAGATATTTGGGTTCTCCATATTGAGACTGATCCGATCTTTTGCAAAGAAGCTCTCTGAAATCAACACTTCAAAACGACTTCGACTGCTCTCAAAATCGTTCAGCGGATAGCGCAGATACTCGGTCTGTCCGCTGATCGCATCAAAAAGCTGGATGAAGGCATGGTGATCCCTTCCTTCCTTGCCGAGCGAAACACCGGGGATGAGGGCGATCACATGCTGCATGTTTTTGTCGATCAGTTTGAAATACCATCCTTCAAAATAGTTTTTGCGCTTATTGCTTCCCTGAAATATCTCGGGGCGAAGTACCTTCCACATATTCTTTTCCTTTCGCGATCCTTTTCTATGTATTAAAACGGAGCGAGCAATGCCCGCTCCATTCGCTTGTTTATGCCGCTTTTTGGCTAAAGAGCATACTTAAGTCTTTTGCCATATAGAAATATCTTCCGTTTTCCAATGTCGGTGCCATCCCGATATTGCCTTTTTGCTCGCCTTTTGTAAAGCTGTTTGCCTTAATGTCGATCTTCGTCACTTCTTTATCATCCATGAGGAATGTGATCATTTTTGTTTTGCCGTCGTATTTTACCTTGTAGCCTTTTGCCTCTGCAAATTCACGGATGCCCACTTTTTCGTCACCGCCGGACTCTTTGTCGAAAGTGATCCTTGTCTCGAGTTTTCCATCGACTGTACCGACTTTTTTGACATAGTCGAGCAAGGTATCCATCAATGTGTTGTATTCCGCTTTGGACGGGTATGGTTTGAACATCGTGTAGCCGTCGCCGCCTGCCGCCATAAAGTCATTGGTCGCCACTTTGTAGGTCTTGTTCAGGTCGATCGGCTGTCCTCCGATCTTGACATCGGTGACACGCTTACCGACCGGGGCATTGACACGAAGCGTGAATGTTACACCGCCAACATGCGGGAATGCGCCTTTTTCATTCGGATATTCGTTGGTTCCGTGCTCCAGTGCCGCCACGATGTCGGATCCTTTGACTTCTTTTACCATGATGATATTTCCAAATGGGAATACGGTCACCATATCACGCATCGTGATATCGCCTGCTTTGATGGATGCACGGATCCCGCCACCATTGGTGATCGCCACGTCCGCTTTTGTCAGATCAAGCATTGCCGCAGTCGCAAGTTGTCCGAGGTTGGATTCTCCTGTTCTTACGATCTCTCGATCGCCTACAAGATCCACCGCCGCTTTTCCAACGACCTTATCCAAGATCACTTTTTGTTTTTCTTCCACTTTTTTGATCGCATCCACGATCGCCTGCTCCGGCTTTACATCCTTCACATCGTCATATTTCAAAAGTGTCGCTGTTCTTTCGACCACTTTTTTGTCTACGATCTTAAGATCCACTTTCCCGATCGCTTTCATCGAGCTTCCGGTACTTATGATCAATGTTCCGCTTTCTTCAAGCCCCTTGTCGAGCATCGTGTGGCTGTGTCCGTCGATGATCAGGTCGATGCCCGGTACATTTTTTGCGATGATGTCGGAGGTGTAATCTCCTTCATACAGCCCCAAATGCGCCAACGCGATAACGATATCGACTTTTTCGACATTACGGAGCTTATCCACAGAGTCTTTGGATGCTTTGACCATATCGCTGAATTCGTAGCCCACGACATTCTCCGGATGGGTCTTGAATGCAGTTTCCGGTGTAGAGATCCCGAAGATCCCCACTTTCAGTCCTTTGACTTCTTTTACGATATATGGCTTAAAGACCAATTTGCCGTCTTTCATCACATTGTTGGATAGCATCGGGAAATTAAATCCCTTTTCGATCTCAAAAAGATTGTTTGTCCCAAAGTCAAATTCGTGGTTTCCTACCGCCATCGCATCATAGCCGATCTCATTAGCCATCGAGATGATGCTCTTTCCTTTTTCAAGGTTTGCGATCGGCAGTCCCTGGATCATATCGCCGGCATCCAGCACCAAGATCTCGTCCTTCTTACGAAGTTCCTCTACATAAGTACCCAGCTTCGCAAAGCCGATCTGTGACTTGCCATTATCCACCACTGCCGCATGAACATCATTCGTATGGATGATGGTGAGCGTTTTTTCTTCCGCTGCAAAAGCGGATGAACTGAATATCGTTGTCGCAAGCATTGTAGCAGCAACGACCTTACTGATAAATCGCTTCATTGGTTTACTCCTTTACTCCCTTTTGTTTGAATATAAACAAAGCGTGGAATCTCTCTCCACGCTTTTATTTTATCATATTTCGTCTTATGTGTTAAGAGAAGAATACAAGAAGCCCGGTGTTGAAAGTGAAGAGCAGCGTTTGTAAAAATCAGTCTTATAGGATCCATCCTGCAATATCTTCAAATAATGACCGAGCCTCTGATTCACATAGCCTGCAAATAGGTTTTTCATTGCGGATAAGTTATTTCGGACATGGTATTCATCGAATGCGTTATAGTATGACATACGGTCTGTAAACTTTATATCTATCAGCGGATATCCCGCTTTCATCAGCTCCAGATTCACAAGCAGTCTTCCGGTCCTTCCGTTGCCGTCGATAAAAGGATGGATTCCTTCGAATTCAATATGAAAAAGGGCTAATTTTGTGATGATATGCTCCCGAGATCTTTCCTTCGGAACAAAGAGCTCTTAGTCTTCTATCCGAGATCCCCCATTTTTCAGCAGCTTGCTTTACAGTCATAAACATATGTATCCCTCCAATCGATCTTATGATACCTCTTTATCGGAACAATAGCAATCTTATCGGAATAATAGGATCCGGTTTATCGGAACGATACCGAAGACCTCATATTTGTAAAGCAATATGGCTCATTTGATCCGTGGAGTAGAAGCTTTGAATTCAGGAAAAGGGATCGAGCGGGAATTGATCGAGGTTGACGAATGAAGATCTTTCGTTGATCTCATCGCATAAGGGTATAAAAAAATGGCGAACTCATAAGAGTAAGCCATTTTTTTGAAGCTATTTTGCTATGACCTTTTGATCAAAAACATTTACTTTTTAGGTAAAAATAGATCTTCCAGATGTTCATTCACCGGATGGATATCGGTAAAGAACGACCGTCCTCTTGTGCGGTGTTTCCTTTTCTAAATCGAATTATTTATGCTTTCCGCAGCATCCGCCGCCTTTTCCACCGCCGCAGCATCCGCCGCCATGCTTTTTATTTGCTTTCAGCTCGTCCATCGCTTTTTTGATGATCGCCGGTGCTTTTGCACAGTTCTTTTCGTCGACTGCACAGATGGCAAAGCGCACGCCTTTTTTGAGTGCAACGGCAAACATATTGGATTCGGTGAGTTTTTCCACTAATTGTTTTGGATGATGATACGGAATGGTCGTAAAGAATCCGTCACGGTAAGGCAGGATCTCAAGCCCTACTTCTTCCGCCGCTTTTACAAAAACATTCGCTCGGTTTCGAAGAACATCTCTCCAGTGATTTCTTTCATCTTCATACGCTTTGAGTTTTGCATCGTCTTTGTCGATCTCGATCAAAGTTTCCATCGCTGCACGCGTTCCGTTGGACCAGTTTGCACGACCGGCATGCATACATCCGTAGTAGAAGTCCACGACAACATCTTCCACAGAAGAGATCCCGATCAGCGCGCCCATACGAAGTCCGTACATCGTGTAGCCCTTGGACATGGAGAATGCGATCATCACGAACACATTTTCCGGAAGGTTCTCAAACTTTTTGAAGAACGCACGCTGTTTTGTGCCTTCTCCTGCGTAGTCGATGTATGCGGTATCGACAACAAGGATGATCTTGTTTTCTTTATCTTGTGCATTTTTCTTGAGCACTGCGATCACTTTGTCCCATTCTTCATCGGACAGGCTGTAGCCGGTCGGATTGTGCGCAGGGGTGTTGATGATGGTGAGTGCGCGTTTTTGATCGTTGGCAAGTTGTGTAAACTTCTCGTCAAAATCCTGAATGTCAAATCCGCCTTCTTCGTTGAACAGACGGAAGTTTCTCAGACCTCTCTTGCCTTCTTCGGAGATCGTTTTGTATGGTGACCAGAACCAGTCTGCCACAAGAATATCGTCGCCTTCGTTGGTGTAGTTCCATACGGCATGCTTGATACCGCCTGTTCCACCCGGTGTTGCTACGGAGCGGATATGTCCATTTGGTCGATGCTCTGCGAAGCATGCTTTTTCGATCGCAGTCAAGAACTCCGGCTGTCCTGCAAGTTGTGCATAAGCTGCTATTCTTGCGTTTGGTAGTCCTTTGAGCTCGTCATATACTGTCTTTAGGCAAACAAGCTCTCCATTGTCGTCCATGATCGCTCCCAAAGTCGCATTGATCACATTTTCTCTTCCAAATTCCACTTCTGCCTGCTTTGCTCTGCCTGCGATCGCAAATATCGCATCATCTTCGATTGGCCATTGTGCATGCTCTGCTGTCATTCTGATCATAATTTTTTCCTCCTAAAATTCTCAATTTCTTCTATAATTTCGTTTTATAAGATCCTATTTTGTGCGGTCTGTGGTTAGGTCTCGACTGCATAGGACCTACCTAAAGCTCAACTTCGACTTCGTCTCCTCTCGCTTGGTTAGGTCTCGACCTCTTCACTCTCCACACTATAATTATTTTTTCTCTGCAAATTCATGTGCGATCTCTTCCCCGATAAGCACTCGATATGCTCCATGTGCAAGGGACTCTAATTCATTTTCCCCTGCAAGAATATGAACCGGTGCGATGAATTTGACTTTTTTGGTAATATAGTCGGTGATATATTGCGAATATGCGATACCGCCCGTGATGGTGATGGAATCGACTTCGCCCTCTAACACGACGGAAAGCTCTCCGATCGCTTTTGCGATCTGGTATGCCATCGCATCGTAGACGAGTTTTGCTTCCGCATTGCCGTCAGCGATCATTTTTTCGACTTCAAGTGCGGAGTTTGTGCCGAGCAAAGAAACCAGTCCTGCACCGCCTCGCATTTTTTTGGTAAGCGTCGGAAGGTCAAATTGCAATGCATATTTCATAAAGTCTTTGATCGGCAATTTGCCCGAGCGCTCCGGAGAGAAAGGTCCTTCGTCATCGGATACGATGTCCAGCATTCTACCCTGCTTGTGTGCTGAGATGGACATCCCGCCACCGAGATGGGCGATGATCTGGTTGGTTTGGTTATACGGCTTGCCGAGTTTTTCAGCCGTCTTGATTGCCGCTGCTCTCATATTGAGTGCATGCGATAGGCTTTTTCTTCGGATCTCTTTGATCCCTGTGATCCTTGCCACATCATCCAACTCATCGACTGCTACGGAATCATAGATATATGCCGGGATACCAACGGAATCCGCAAGATCTTTGGCGATCAGACCGCCGAGATTGGACGCATGCTCCAACACCGGACGATTCAAAAGCACATCTGCCATCACTTCATTTACCACATAAGCGCCGGATTGTACCGGTGGCAAGATCCCTCCCCGTCCAACAACTGCACTGAGCTGATCGACGCTATATCCTGCTTTGTTCAGCACGGAGATGATCGCATCTTTGCGCATACTGTATTGCGAGGCGATGGATGGATATTTTGCCAATTCCTCGGTCGAATGCTCCAATCCTTCTTTGAACAACAATTCCTTATCTTCATATAATGCGATTTTTGTCGAAGTGGAACCGGGATTGATCGCTAGTATCTTCATATTTTTCTCCTCCAAAATTTTTATTTTGCTTGTGAGTTAGACTTTTGCACAATAAGTCCCTGAAATTTCTCTTTGGATCTTGCTGTCATTGTGTAACTCTGTCATCTCTTTATTATATTATGAAATCATTTTTTTGTCATTACGCTTTTATAGAGCGAAGGAACGATTTCCTTCCTAGTGAACAGCCGATATAAATTATACGATCGCGTTCTTTAGCCTTTCTTGAATTTTTGGAACAAAAATTGACTACGAATGAATTATTTTGACCAAAACAGTTCAAATTCCTTGACGAATTGCCGATCATCAATGAGAAAAAATAAAATATGATCCGCTCGTTTCGTTTCTCGTCAATCCATTCCTCCAGTGTGGATGGTGAAGTGAAATCACCTGTTATATAAATGTTCTCCGTAAAGGCACGATCCTCTGCTTAATATCGAAAGACCTGTAAAGGATATCTTCAAGACCGCTCCACTCCTTCCTTTCCACACTTCACTCATAATGACCGCAAAGCAAACATAGTCGGATACTTGTCTCTTCATCCTCCACTCTATTTTAGGGCTTCATCGAGTACCCCTGCGATGATGTCGATAAGTTTATCTTTTTCGATATTGTAGAAGTAGATGAGCACGCTCGGAAGATCGGGTCGATAATTGGCCTTGACATAGCTTCCAAAAGGTGTCGCTTTGACTCCCTCTCTCGAAAAAAGATCGGCGATCTCCTGTTCGCTCCGCTCGCTCTGTAGTGCGATGATCATAAAAAGTCCCGAGGTGTTGCTGACGATCTTCACTCTTTTGGCATAGTTTTGCTGGATGAAGTCGGAAAGCATGCTCGACTTATCGCTGTACAGTCGGCGGATCCGCCGGATATGGCGCTGATAATGCCCCTCTTGCATAAATTTGCACAAAGTCAGCTGATCGACTTTGGACACGCCTTGTGAGTAGGAATTTTTGATGCTCTGATAGATGGTGAGCAATTCCTTCGGCAGCACAAGGTAGCTGATCCGCACCGACGGAAGCAAGGTGGATGAAAAAGAGCCGATGTAGATCACGCGCTGATTTTTGTCCATCGCCTTGAGCGCCGGGATCGGTCGCCCAAAATATCGAAGCTCGGAGTCATAATCATCCTCGATGATATAGCCGTTCTTTTCTGCCGCCCAAGAGAGAAGCTGTGTTCTTCGTCCGGCGGACATGACGATACCGGTCGGAAATTGGTGTGACGGGCTGACATAGAGCAGGTCAAGATCCTTGTCGAAAGCCTCTTTGAGCAGGATCCCTTCCGGATCGATCGGCAGATCATGGGTCTCAAAATGCTGGTCGCTAAAAATATTTCGGCTCAAAATATAGCCCGGATCTTCAAAGCCGATGTTTTTTTTGCCGCTTCGTTTGAGGATGGCGGTCAATATATTCATCAGCTGCTGTGTTCCTGCTCCGATGATGACCTCACTGCTGCTGCAATGGACACCTCTGGACTGGAATACATATTTTGCGATCTGTTCCCGAAGCTCGATCTCGCCCTGAAAGTCCGCTTCGGCAAGCAGGAATTTGCTTTCATAGATCAGCGTCTGGGTCAGGCATTTTTTCCATTTTACAAAATCAAAACAGGCTTCGTCATAGATCGAGACCATCTGCAGCGCTTCCTCACGCTCGCCTTCGCTTTGGAGATCTTTCTCGATGCTCAACACCTCTTTGACAAAATCGAGCCGATTGACGAAGTAGCCGGACTTCTCTTTGTTTAGGATATAGCCCTCCATCGCCAGCTGATCGTATGCCGATCGGATGGTCGTGATACTGATGCCCACTTTGCCCGACAGCATACGGATCGACGGGAGCTTCTCGCCCGGACGGATCGAACCGCTTTCGATCTCACTCTTGATGTATTTATAGAGCTGAAGATACATCGGCTCCTTTGAATTTTTATCTAAATTCGGCAATATTTCTCGCATAAAAACCTTTCTAATAGGGTGGAGGGTGAAGGGTGAAGTGAAATCCTCGTTCCTCCTACTGTACAACACTATAAAAAATGGCAGGTCGCATTCATTGATCTCATTTTCTACTCGCCCAATGTTACGCTGACCTTTGTACTTTGAGCATAACGAAGAAAATGCCGTCACTCTAAAGCTACGACCCAAAAACTCCACTCTCCACTCTAAAAAACTTAGCAGTAGGTTGCGGTCATTCGTCTCGCTTTACTCGACAAATATCTCGCCAACCCTTGCATAGGACCTACCTAAAGCTCGTTTTCGACTTCGTCTCTTCTCGCTTGGTTAGGTCTCGAACTCTTAACTCTTAAGTATAAAGGATGGTTTGTTTTTGTGCAAGCGCTGTCGCTTTCGTCAAAAGCATGGTTTCAAATAAATTTTTTCAAATCATTGACCCTATTCCACAAAACATTATCTTTACAAGTTTTCGCACGATATATTTAATAGAATAACTATCTGAATCGTCGATCGGGTCAAATCGTACAGGTGACTTTTTGATTTTTATCGGGTATAATAATAGGCAAATCTGTCCGGATCCTCACGTCATTATAAATTCCCAAACATGATCTTTTATTTTTATTTATTCTGATCCGGATATTTTTATGGGAGGAATTATTTTATGGATCTTATCAAAAAATCTTTTGCGCTCGCGCTGGCAACGATCCTATTCGTCAGCACGAGTATGACGGCTTCGGCAAGCGGTCTGAAGGATGTCCGAAATCATTGGGCAAAAGAGAGTATCGAAAAGGTCGTGAAGCTGGGTCTGATGAAAGGCTACAGCGACAATACCTTCGGTACGAAGAAGAATGTTACTCGAGAAGAACTGGCTGCGATCGCCGTGCGTTTGGTCGGTGATCCGCAAGTCGATCAGGGTAAAACTTTTGACGACATCAAGGGTCGATGGAGCGAGACGGTGATCAAAAAAAGCGTTGCACTGGATCTGATCTTACCGATCTCGGCAAATCAATTTGCTCCGGCTCAGATGACGACTCGTCAGGAAGTCGCACGAGCGATGTATAAGGTGCTCGACAAGCATGATCTGCAATTTGGGGATAGCCCTTCGTCTTTGACGGATATTGCGGGATCTCCTTACAAGAATGAGATCGACAAAGTGGTCTCTTCAGGGATCATGAGCGGCTATCCGGACAAAACTTTTGCACCGACCAAAAACATCACACGCGCGGAGCTTGCTTCCATCCTGGTTCGTGTGTATGAATCGACCAATGGGATGCCGATCGTTGCCTTCGCTGAAAAAAAGGTCAGCGAGACTACTGTAAAAGTGGCTCCGAAGATGAATACTGCACCAACCATCATCACTATGAATGTCCAAACCGCCTCGGGAACGGTCCAGGTGAAAGGAAAATTCGATCGAGAGATGGCAGAGAAGACTCTTTCGCTGATCAATGCGGAAAGAAGAAAGGCAGGACTTCGTGAAGTCAGCTGGAGCACAGTGCTCGAAACAGGAACGGATGTTCGCGCAGCCGAGATCATACATCTTTTCAGCCATGACCGTCCTTGCCAAAAAGACTGGTGCTCCGTCTATGTTCTGAATGAAAATAATTATTCCATCGCGGAAAATATCGCCGCAGGGCAAACTTCTGCCGAAGCGGTCGTCGAAGCATGGATGCAATCCCCGGGACATCGCAAAAATATTCTAAATCCGGCATTCACCAAAATGTCGGTATCGCTTTTCGTCGAAAATTCACCGAGCGAATACGGGATGTACTGGGCGCAGCATTTCAAAAATTGATCTGACGACTTGTCTATCAAGCCGCTCTCTTTTGTCGAGGAGGCGGTGTGATCAAAAATTTTAATTTCAAAGCGTAGCGGTTTGATGACTGCTGCGCTATTTTTATGCGCTTGCATTGATTTTTGCTCTCCATCTGATATAATTGAAAGCAAAAGTATTCAAGGAGCTGTTTTGAAAGAAAAATTACGACCTTACATATCTTATGAGGATATCCTCCGCTTTTTGCATTATCGCCAAAAAGAGATCACGCCGGAGCTCTACGCGCAGATCGATGAGGCGCTGGATATCGTCTTTGCAAATGCCTCTTTTCGCGAGGTACACAAAAAGATCCCGATCAAGATCCGGCAACAGACGATCTATCTGCCCGATCAGACCGCTTTGCCCTATCCATCGCTCGTCGAGCTGTTCTCGTCTTGCGAAAGCATCTATGTCGTTGCCTGCACGCTCGGGCATGACATTTCTCGGCTGATCCGTCGGGAGATGGCGGTCGATCCGTCCAAGGGCGTGATGCTGGATGCCTGCGCCTCGATGGTGACCGATGCTTTTGCCGCCTATATCCAGTCCACGCTCGGCTATACGACCTCCCGATTCAGTCCCGGCTACTGCGAGGTGCCGCTATCCACCCAGCCGATCTTCGCAAGTTTGCTGGAGATCGAAAAAAGAGTCGGGATCCATCTGACCGAGGGTCATCTGATGGTGCCGGAAAAATCGATCATCTATCTGACCGGCGAATTGGATCAGAAGGATGAACGCGAGCCGCTGAGCTGTGCAAAATGTCAGCGGGATTGTATTTACAGGAAGGTTTGATATGAATTTTAGAGAATATATGAAGGAGCATGTCGTGCTGTTTGACGGCGCGATGGGAACGCAGATCCAACAGATCGATTTGCCGGATCCCTCCTATGTGCCGGATGAGCTTTGCCTCAGGATGCCGGAGGCGATCGAGAAGATCCACCTCTCCTATCTCCAAAGCGGTGCCGATGTGCTCACGACCAATACCTTTGGTGCCAATGCTTACAAATGCAGCGGCAAAGACTATTCCCCGTCCCGACTGATCCCCGCTGCGATCGACTGTGCCAAAAGAGCACGAATGACCTATCAGAAAACAACAGATCGTCCGGTCTTTATCGCACTGGATCTGGGTCCGATCGGCGCTTTGCTCAAGCCGTCGGGGCATCTCGATCCGGAGGAGGCTTATGCGATCTATAAGGAGCAGGTCCTGCTCGGTGTTCAGGAGGGCGTGGATCTTCTGTTGATCGAAACGCAGACCGATCTTGCCGAACTCAAATGTGCGGTCCTTGCCTGCAAGGAAAATTCGGATCTTCCCATCCTTTGTACGATGAGTTTTGAGCGCTCCGGGCGAACTTTCACGGGTACCGACCCGCTGTCGATGGCGGTGACGCTTGAGGGGCTCGGAGTCGATGCGATCGGGCTGAACTGCTCTTTCGGCACGAAGGAGATGCGGCCGCTCGTTCAGGAGTTTTTGGCCTCGACCGATCTGCCGATCATGGTGCAGCCCAATGCCGGACTTCCAACGGACGAACGAAGATCATCCGACGAAGATCTTGTCAGCGATATGAGATCCTTTGTCGAGCAGGGTGTTCAGATCATCGGAGGATGCTGCGGAACGACGCCTGAGCTGATCGGCAAACTGTTTGAGATGCGTAAAAAGACGACTTGTACTCGCAGAAGGATCGAGCCTTCCACAAGGATCTGTTCCTATGCCAAGACGGTCACGATCGGAGATCGTCCTCGGCTGATCGGCGAGCGGATCAATCCGTCCAACAAACCGATCCTGCAACGCGAATTTCGGCAAGATCGGTTCGATCAGGCGATCCGTGAGGCGGTATTACAGGTGCGTGAAGGGGCAGAGATCCTCGATATCAACGTCGGGACTTCGGGCATCGATGAAAAAAAGCTCTTGCCCGCTCTTGTACACGAACTGCAGAGCATTCTCGATGTTCCGCTACAAATAGATTCCACCTCTGCCGAAGCGATCGAAATGGCAGTCCGGCGATATAACGGCAAACCGCTGATCAACTCGGTAAACGGAAAAGAGGAAAGCCTGTGCAGGATCCTGCCGATCGCCAAAAAATATGGTGCCTGCGTGCTGGGGCTGACGCTCGATGAAAGCGGGATCCCGATGACGATCGAAGGCAGGCTTGCGATCGCAAGGAAGATCCTCGATCGTGCACTGGAGCTGAACATCCCTCGGGAAAATGTCCTGATCGACGCACTGACGCTAACGATCAGCACTTCGCCCGAAAATGCAAAGCTCACCTGCGACACGCTGCGAAGGGTCAAAAAAGAGCTCGGGCTGTGTACGGTTCTCGGCGTGAGCAATATCTCCTTCGGACTGCCGAATCGTTCGCCGGTCAATCAAGCCTTTTTGCTTTCGGCACTTGAAAGCGGGCTCGATCTTGCGATCATCAATCCGGGCGATCCGGCGATCATCGAAGCCTATGACAGCTTTCTCGTCCTGAGCGGAAGGGATCGAAATGCTGCCGATTATATCGCTAAATATGCGGAAAAGGAACGCTTATCTCAGCAAAAAGAAACGGACGATCCTGTGAGTACAGAGGGCGAGTTTTTCCTCCAAAAAGAAAACGCCCTTACCCCTGCTGCCGAAAAAAAGGATCTTACGCTACCTCAGGCGATCCTCGGCGGTCTGGAGACGGAGACCATACGCTTGACCGAGCGGTTGCTCGAACAAAAGCGGGCGATCGACATCATCGACGATGACCTGATCCCGATCCTCAGTGATATCGGCGCAAAATTTGAGCGGGGCGAGCTCTTTTTGCCACAGCTGATCCAAGCGTCGCAGACGGTGAAGGTGGCTTTTGATCTGGTGAAGGAGAAGCTGACCCGACGAGAAGAAAAGGTCTCCAAGGGCAAGATCCTGCTTGCCACGGTGGAGCATGATGTGCATGACATCGGCAAAAACATCGTCCGTGTCGTGCTTGAAAACTATGGTTTTGAGGTGGTCGATCTCGGCAAGGATGTGCCGGCAAGAGAGATCCTGCGCGTCTGTAAGGAGCAGGATATCCGTCTGGTCGGACTCAGTGCATTGATGACGATGACGGTCGCATCGATGGAAAAGACCATCCGATTATTGAAACAGGAGATCCCCGACTGCTTTGTGATCGCAGGCGGCGCTGTGCTCAGCAGGCGCTTTGCCAAAGAGATCGGAGCAGATCGTTATGCAAAACATCCGTCCGAAACGGCAGAGATCGCCGGTGAATTTTTTGAAAGGAGCAGATCATGAAAAAGTATGCGTACAAATTTGTAAAAATGGAGAAGGATTTTCAACTGAATATGGACAAGAAGATCAAAGCGATGGAAAAGGAATGGAATGAGCTGGGAGCACAGGGATGGAAGTTTTGCACTCAGGTCGGCGATCGGGCGGTCTTTCGCAAAAAATATAAGGACAAAGACGGGAAGGAGGATTAGGCATGGATCCGAAAATCACGATACGTCCCGCTCGCGTGGAAGATGCGGAGAAAATCCTCGCCTACTCGAAGCAGATCGGAAGCGAGACCGACTTTTTGCTTTTCGGTGCGGAAGGACTGCCTTTTACACTGGCGCAGGAGCAGATGTTTCTTGCAAAAACCGAAAAATCCGCGACCGGCTGTATGCTCGCCGCCCTCTATGAAGATGAGATTATCGGACTTTGTTCCTTTGAAGCAAATATCCGCTATCGGATCGCTCACCACGGTTCGATCTCCATCTCATTGTTAAAAAAGTACTGGGGCAAAGGCATCGCCAAAGAGTTGATGATGCAGGGGATCGAATTTGCCCGTAAGCTCGGTATGGAGATCATCACTTTGGAAGTTAATTCCGACAATCATCGGGCGATCGGTCTTTATGAGAGACTCGGTTTTGAAAAATTCGGGACCTTCAAACGGTCCTTCAAGGTGAACGAAGAATATTCCGACACCGATTATATGGCGCTATATCTTTAGGATGGAGGGCTTATGCAATATCAACAGGACTGGGTCATGCGCCAGATCGAGATCATCATCTCGATCCTTCGAGGGCTGATCGCAGGACGGTCTGCGAACAAAAACAAATTTGACGAATTTGTACGATCCTCATCGCTGGATGATACTTTGCGCACACTTCTACTTGAAAAGATCGAAGCAAATAGGATCTGTGACGCCGAGGATCTCCTTTTTGATGCGATCGATGAAGACCGACCGGATGCGCTGGAAAATGCCTTTTGGTTCTACGAGAAGATCAATACGCTGTCAGATGAGGTCTTGAGGGCGGATCATTTTTCCCGTGAAGAGATCATTGCCGGACTGCGTGAAGTCTGTCGGCGGTATCGTCTGCCGAAGGATGCTTTCTTTGAGATTTTTGAAAAACTGCGTTGCTGATGGATCTTTCAAGCCTTCGAGCGACTCTCACCCAAAAGGTCTATTCGTAAACATTGGAAAATCGCCAAAAATATGATATAGTATTTGTTGTCAACCTTTTAGATCCTATTGAAAGGGAAAGGAGATTGTATGAAAAAGAAACATGTGTTGGCATTTTTAGTTGCTGTACTGATGAGTACGCAGATGATATTCGCACAAAGTTCGATGATGCTGAATTTTGGGGAGAATCGTCTGGAGGTAAACACGGTGATCCGAAACGGAATTTCTTTGATGGAAGTTCGTTCTTTTGCAAATGCGATGAACTTTGACCTCGGTTTTGCTAAAAAGACAAAATCCGTTCAGATCAAAGACAATGCGATGGGCAAGGTGCTTACTGTCTATGTGAACAGCAAGAAAGCGACCTTAGCTTTTGAGGGTTCGACCAAGAATCTGACATCCAACTACAAAACGACCGTTATCGAAGGACGTACTTATGTTCCTGCAAGATTTTTGCTCGACAGTCTGGGTTACTCGATCGAACTTCGAGATAAGGAATACTATGTCGGAGAAAAAGGCGCGATGCAACTTTCGCATGAGTCAAACAAGAATGCTCCACAAAGACCTTATAGCGAAAGTGATGTTTCAAAGGTTACGCTAACGGTAAAATACGGTACGGACAAAAAAGCTCCAAAGGAAGAATTTGACATCGATGCGATCCGACCGAAAAATGGCGGATCGCTTCTTGTGAGCGCTGCACAATTTGCCACTCACTTTGGGCTCGATTACAAGCAGGACAGTCCGAAGTATGGCATCGCTAAAATGCATATCACAAATGTGATCGGCGACAAAAAACTTACGATCTATTTTGTAGAAGGAGAAAACAGCTATACGAGGAGCGTTGGCGAAAAAGAGACTTCTGTAAAGATCGATCAGGCACCGGCTTTTGTAAATCTTAATCTTTATGTATCCATCAACGATCTGACCGACAGCTTACAGCTTCCTGTACAGGATCGAAATGGCGATAATATTTTGGAACCAAGATAAAACGAGGCACTCTACGGAGTGCCTTTTCTTAAAGGATCGAGAGGAAATAATGAAGATACAGCCTATCACCAAAAGGAATATCCTTTTTACATTTGAATATCCCGAGTGGGATCTCAATCTCCATCTGATCATGGGCGAGCATCGGGACTTTCTGATCGACACGGGCATCGGTCGAGAAAATATCGAGCCGATCTTACGATATCGCAATGATCTGGGGCGTCGTAATGAACTTGTGATCGTCAATACCCATTATCATTTTGATCATATCCGGGGCAATTATTTTTTTAAGGATCATCTGATCATTGCACATCGGCTCTGTCCTCAGATGATCGAACAGGATTGGGATCATGCAATCGAAAGATATCGTGAGTTTTGGCAGGATGATGTGGAAAAAGTATTGCCGAACCTTCTGATCTCCGACGAGATCTATTTCCCAAGAGAGCATATCCGGATCTTTGCCACAGCCGGTCATTCGACTGATGGCATCTCTGTGTTCGATGAGATCGATGGCGTGCTCAATGTCGGTGACAATATCGGCGATACGATGGAGCAGCTTGTCCCCGAGCTTGAATGTAGTAAAGAAGAATATCGACAGGCTCTGCAGAAATATGCATCGCTCGACTTCAAATACCTCGTCAGCGGACATAATGTGCTCTGCGATAAGACCGTCTTGGAAAAAATACCTTTTTAGAGTGAAGGGTGGAGAGTATGGTGTGGAGTTGTTTTGAAGATCTGCTTTGTAGAGAGTAAAAAGTAAAGAGAGCGTTGCTGCTCGGTACGACCCGAAGCAACTCCGCTCTCCTTTTTTAGTCATTATCGTTCATCCATTTTTGTAGCACTTGGACGTATTTCTCATGTTCTTCAACAAATGGCATATGTCTGCTGTATGCAAAAAGTTCCCAGCTTGCATTCGGCAATCGATCATACATCGTTTTTGCAATATATGGTGAGCAGAGGTCTGCCTGTCCGTTGGTGATCAGACAAGGGGTCTTGATCTCATGCAGACGGTCGGTAAATTCGTATCCGCTGAGGGTCCCTGTCGGTGTGAATTCATTGGCTCCCCATCCGACCATGTAGGCTTCCTTCCCGCTTTTCTTCGGTCTGCGCAAACATTCCGGAGACTCTTCCGTCACAGCCCCCGCACAATGACGGAGCATAAATTCATCCAGCGCCTTCAGGTAGGCTTCGGATGAGTAGTCATTGGTCTCCTCCGCCTTGTAGATCGCATCCTGCATTTCCTGAGGAAGATATTTGATGCGGCGGTGCTGCTCCGTTTTCCACAGTTTTGCGGATGGCAAGGTCGAGGAAAGGATATAACTCTTCACGCCCTGCGGTTTTCGCTCAAGCGCATACCAGATCGCGAGCATCCCGCCCCAAGATTGTCCGAGGATGTGAAGCTGATCCAGATCCAAATGCTCCCGGATCGCCTCCAGCTCATCCATCCAGGTCTCCGCATTAAAAAGCTCAGGATGTCCCGTTACCATCGACTCTCCACAGCCGATCTGATCGTACATGATCAGCGGTCGATCGTCTTTTTGAGCCAATTCGTCAAAAACCTCAAAATAGTTATGTGTCGATCCCGGTCCTCCATGTAAAAGCAGGAGCGGTGTTTTTTTGCCCTCCGGATTGACGATGCGATAATAGGTCTCATAGCCGGCAAAAGACATTTTTCCTTCTTTTATCTTCATGGCTGCTCCTTTCTTAGTCCATCGGAACGACGATCAGATCCTTTGTTACATTATTCAAGATCTCACAGCCGTCTTCGGTGATCAGCACCAAGTCCTCGATACGAACGCCGATCCCTTCTTCCTGGATATAGATCCCCGGCTCTACGGAGAAGCATTGGCCCGGACGGATGATCTGCTCGTTGACGCTCGATACATCGCCATATTCATGGTCTTCCAAACCGATGGAATGTCCTGTTCGGTGCGTAAAATATTTTCCAAAGCCCTTTTCTTCGATATAATTTCTCGCCGCCAGATCCACATCGCACATTCTGTTGCCCGGCTTCGCCGCAGCGATACCGCGAAGGTTCGCTTCGCGCACGATCTCATAGATCTCTCTTTGACGATCGGAAACTTCGCCGATGAATACAGTCCTTGTCATATCGGACGCATAGTTTTTGTAAAATCCGCCGATATCCAGCACGACACAGTCGCCTCGCTTTCCTTTGGAGTCATCGGTGGCATGATGCGGATCCGCCGCCCCTTTTTCATAAGCGGTGATCGGATCGAAGGATAGACTCTTCACGCCATGTTTTGCAAAAAGCTCCTTCACTTTGTCGCTCAATTCGTTTTCAGTCAGCCCTTTTACGACCCATGGGATCAGCTCTTCCATGACCTTGTCACAGATGCGGGAAGACTCTCTCATCAATTCTTTTTCATCCTCGTCTTTGATCATACGCACTTCGTCGATCAAAAGGGAGCTGTTGACATATTTTTTGTCCGGGAAGATCTCTTGCAGTCTGAGCAAAAATCGAGCAGGCCAAGCCTTATCGATCCCCATCACTTTGTCTTCTTTGATCACTTCGGAAAGGATCTTCACGCCGTCTTGGATGTCATTGTACCAGACCAAGTCGATCCCAAGATCATCCTCTTGCGGAAAAAGCTCGTTGATCACCAATTTGATGGTCTTGTCCTGATGGATATACAATGCGAGGAGCCGCTCGCCCGGATGGATCCATTTTCCGATCATATAGAAGATCGCTACCGGATCGCTGATGATCAGCTGCGGGATCTCATTTTTCTTCATAATATCGATTACACGATTTAATCTGCCTTGGTTCATAAAAAGCCTCCTTTTTTTATACATAAGGGAAAACCCCTTCGTTCAAAAGGGTTTTCCTATTAGACGGTCTCTATTATTTCGAAGGATGTTCCTCCTCGATAACCAAACTGTTCAATTTTCCGTTGAGCATCCAAAGGATGATACCGCAAGCGATCGCGATCGCTGCGATGGTGAAGCTCGCTTTTGCGAATGGGAATTTAAGAGTGAACTCAAAAAGCCAGCCATGAGATTTTCCTGCAAAGAAGATCGCAAGGACCCAGATGGACATCATATTGGAAAGCAATCTCGGCGGCGAGAATTTTGCGATAAATGAGTTTCCAAGCGGCGAGAATACCATCTCACCAAGCGAAAGCACGATACCGAACAATGCGATCCAAAGAAGTGATGCCTGATTTTCTCCTCTTAGGACATCGGTCAATCCGAAGATCACATAGGAAATACCGAGCAATATCATACCGAGCGCGGTCTTTTGGAACATACTCCAGTCGCCCTGTGGTCTATTTGCTCTTCTACTCCATAATGCACCAAGAAGCGGTCCCATTACGATACAGCATAATGCATTCAGTGAGTCGAACCATGAAGTAGGCACTTCTTTTCCTGCAATAAACCAGTTTGCCGCCGCATTGTCGCCTGCCCAGTGGAAGTAGATCGGCAAATATGCCAAATACCAGAACAGCCAGAATACGATGGAGAAGAAGGATACCAATACGATCGCTCCGATACGTTTTTTCTCGATCGTTGTTAGAGGCACTCTCTCCTTGCTCACTTTTTCCTGCTTTACTTCATGCTCATTGATCTTGAATGGTCGTCTTCCCGCTTCGCCCAGATATCTCCAGCCGAAAACGAACCATACGGCATTGATGAACATAATGATCCCGCAGATCAGGAAGCAAATTTTGTATCCATACATAAGTGCTACGGAACCGATGATGGTCGTTCCGATAAAAGAACCGATGTTTACAAAGGAATACTGTGTGGAGAAAGCCCCGTCCAGTTCTTCTTTATTTGTAAACAAACGTCCTGTGATCGCATTGGTCTGCGGTTTGAATAATCCCGTTCCGATCGAAACGAGGATGATCATCAAGTTGACTTTTGCCAAACTGTCAGCCTGCCATCCGACAAGATAGCCTGCGCCCATCAACACCATTCCCACAGGAACGAGATATCTTGCTCCGATCCAGTGGTCAGAGATATAACCACCAAAAAGTGGAGCTAAGTAAGTAAATGCAACCAGGTTTGCGGCAACTTTTGCGCCGTCCGCATCGGTAAGTCCAAGCCCTCCATCGGCGATCGCAGCTGCAACGAATATCGTCATCAGCCATTTAGCCGAATAGAATGCAAATCGCTCCATCGTAAATGCCAAAGAGCACACGTAGAACCCAAAAGGTTTCCCCTTTTTTTGAGCTAATTCCATTAAAATAACCCTCCTCAATTATATTGTTCTTGTATATTCTTTCAACCATTCTCTCTCTTCGTCGGATAAATGCGGAGAAATGATTGTATATACCTGTTTATGATAGTTGTTCAAGTAGTCTTTCTCTTTGTCTAAGAGGAGGCTGCTGTCAACTGCATCCAAGTCGATCGGCACATAGGTACAAGGCTCAAAATGGAAAAACTGCCCATATTCATTTTGTACCCCTCGGCTCACAATCAGCTCATTTTCTATTCGAATCCCATATTGATCTTGAATATAGATTCCCGGTTCATCCGTAATAATCATTCCCGGTTCAAGCGGATGATGCTCGGATCGATTCGGCAAAATTCGATATCGAATACCGGATGGACCCTCGTGGATGTTCAGAAGGTATCCGACGCCATGTCCTGTTCCGTGTTTATAGTCAAGGTTCATATCCCACAAAGGCTTTCTCGCAAGAATATCCAGTGCATAGCCTGAGCAACCTTCCAAGAAATTCGCCATCGCCAGACCGATATGACATCTCAATACAGTGGTATAATGTAGCTTCTCCTGTTCGGTCAGTTCGCCAAGCGCGATCGTTCTTGTGATGTCGGTGCTGCCCTCCATATAGTTTCCACCGGTGTCCGAAAGATAGAGACTCTTCGGCTCAAGTTTCTTATTCGTCTCCGGTGTCGCTTCATAGTGAACGATCGCTCCGTTTCCTCGGTAGCCCGAGATCGGTGCAAAAGACGGCCACAAGTAACCTTCCTGCTCTTTGCGGAAGGATTCCAGCTTGTCGGATGCATCGATCTCTGTGATCTCGATTTTCCCGATGTTATGCTTCAACCAATACATAAAACGAACCCATGCCACACCGTCCTTGATATGTGCCCGTTTGATATTCTCGATCTCTGTTTCATTCTTACGTGCCTTAAACAAGATCGACGGATTGGCAAGTTCAAGCAGGATGGCATCGCTTGGGATATTTTGATAGAGCGCAAAATTCAACTTGGACGGATCCAGCCAAACCTTTTTGCCCGACCCGAGACCTTTGACATATTCGTAGATGTCATTGTAAGGATGGATCTGCGCTTTCAGCTCCGCAAAGCTGTCTGCGATCTCCTTTGTAATCTTCTTCTCATTAATAAAAATATGTAAACTGTCCAAAGTGATCACCGCATAACATAGTACGAGCGGTGAATACTTCACATCATTTCCTCGGATATTGAGCATCCAGCAGATATCGTCCAATGCGCTGATCACATGGATGTCCGCTCCCTTTTTTCGCATTTCTTCACGAATACGCTCCACCTTTTGAACACTGCTCTCTCCGCTGTATTTCACATCCAGATAAAATGCTGACTCCTCCGAAAGATGCGGTCGATCCTCCCAGACCTTATCGATTAAATCCACATCACATACCACATGACCTTTCAAAGAATGAGCAAGCTCCTGATATTCTTTTCCGTCTGCAAGAGAAACCACCCTGCCGTCAAAGCCGATACAAGATCCCTCGGACAGATTTTGGCGCAAAAATTCATCTACCGTCGGTACACCGGGTTCTCCCATACGCTCCAGGATCACTTCGCTGCCCTGCAACTGTTTCTCCGCTTGGATAAAATATCTGCCGTCCGTCCATAGATGTGCTTCCTTCGCTGTCACGACCACCAGTCCTGCGGAACCTGTAAATCCTGAAATAAAGGCTCTCGCCTTAAAATATTCTCCAACGTATTCACTTTGGTGAAAATCTTCTGATGGGATGATATATGCATCGATCTTCGCATCCTTCATCAGAGATCGTAATGCTGATATCCTCTGATTGATCATATCGTTCTCCTTTAGCTGCTTAAACAAAAAACATTTTCCTAAATAAATTAAATCATATAGTGGAAATGTTTGTCAAAACAATTTTTTCTAACGATCTTGTTTGATCTTATAATTTAATAACCTCAATATATTTATATCTCTTCTGTCCAAAAGTCCTTCGTGATTTTTTTCTTTATTTATTAAAAAATGAACCAAAAAGAAGGTCCATTGTCTCAATATACAAATTATGTGCGCATAGAAAAAGCAGCCGTTTTTTTCCGACTGCTCTGAATACATTATTCTACGGGCTCTGACTCCGCCATCGAATGCGCACGATAGACCTGTATCGCATAAAAAATATAGCCGATCAATGCACCTAAAGCATTAAGCAAAATATCGTCCACATCAAATTCACCCACGCCGGTCAACAGTTGCCCTCCTTCGATAAATAAGATGATGAGTAAGCTGACCGAAAGGGTCTTCAAAAAGCCCCTCAGCCTCTTGAACGCATGAGGGAGCAAAAATCCCAGCGGGATGAACACGACAACATTGCCCACCAGATTGATGGTGGACCAATAGGCATTGCTCCATCTCAGATAGAGCTTGATGGTGTGGAGCGGTACAAAATTTGCGGTACCGATCCTTCGGTGCAGATGATCGACCCCCACTGAATCAAACATATTGGCGATCGGCACCCGAAGCCATACGAGTTTCACGACGATGGCGATATATATCATAAATAACCATAGCGACCGCGGCGGTCGCGTTTGGACATTCTCATTTTTCTCTTTCATAGATCCTCACTTTGTATATCTTTCGGCAAAAAATCACGGATCAAAAGACTTTGTGCGTTTTTTCCTGCTTTTAGCTTACCATAAGCCTTCCCGCTTGACAACTCCGCGAGCGATTTTATACAAAAAATCTACAAAAACATCCTGTGAAAGATCGTCCGCCGGATGCAAAAATGGATGCCTTCTAAATAGAACACATCCATTTTTATTCCTTTTATATCCGCCGAAAAAGCTTCCTCTTTTGTCATCATATTCCCGCCGGAGATGGTACGATCCGGTTGGAAAACGAGCTTTTGCTCCTCGCGCTTATTTTCGTCCTACTTTTTCGATCAATATTTTTTTGTATTCCATAAACTCTTTTGAAAACACAAAGTCCTCGCCTCGATCCTTGATGATAAAGGGTTCCCCGATCTCTCCGGGTGGGCCGGTCATCACATAGATCTTATCGGAAAGCACGAGTGCCTCATCGATATCATGGGTGATAAAGAAGGTGGTCGTATCATGCTTTGCCGAGACTTCCCGATACCATTGGTGCAGATTGCTCTTGGTGATCGAGTCCAATGCGGAGAAAGGCTCGTCCAGCAGCATCAGTTTTTCGGAATACAGATAGGCACGGAGCAATGCCCCCCGCTGCCTCATCCCGCCCGAAAGCTGAGACGGATATTTGTTCTCCGCGCCCAAAAGTCCGAATTCATCCAGATATTCTTTTGCTTTTGCATGCGCTTCTTTTTTGTCGATGCCCCGAAGTCTGAGCGGCAAACAGATATTGTCCAGCATCGTATAAAAGGGCAGGAGCAGATCTTTTTGCTGCATATAGCTGAACATTCCCGTCTTGCCGGTGATGTCCGCTCCATCCAGCACGATCTTTCCTTCATCCGGCATCTCCAGGCCTGAGAGGATATTGAACAATGTCGTCTTGCCGACGCCGCTCGGTCCGATGAGGGATGCAAACTCGCCCCGCTCGATCGAAAGATCGATGTTTCGGATGGTCGGGATGCCGTTGTAGCCTTTGGTTATATTCTCAAGTGTTAGGTATGCCATTATTTTGTAGCCGGATCCGATAGGAAATCATTGGTAAATCCTTCGGAGCCGAGTTCCTTATCGATCAGTCCCTGTGCGTACATAAAATCAAAGAAAGGTGCCCATCTTGCCGCATCGATCTCGCCCCAATGATCTTTTTCCGCCTTGTAGAAGAGTGCCAGGATGTCCTGACTTTCTTTGACCAGTTCCGCATCAAGCTCCGGCACTGCTTTCAGCAGGATATCCGCCGCTTCCGCAGGATTTTCGATCGCAAATTCGTATCCTTTTGTCGTCGCACGCATAAAGGCTTTGGCTGTGTCCGGATCATCCATCAGGAAGTCATTGTTTGCGATGATGAGCGGTGTATAGTAATCCAGCACGGGATTTGCCGCCACAAATGGCACATAGTTGGTGAGGACATCCTCTGTCAGATCCGCTTTCACATTGTCCCAAGCCTCATAGACCCAGACTGCATCGACGGTCCCCGATTGAAGAAGGGAGATCGCATCCCCGCCGGAATGTGGGACCATCTCGACCTTGCTGAAATCGCCGCCAAAAGACTCCACTGCATATTTTAGGATCGCCTGCTCCACCTCAAGCCCCCAAGTCGCATATCGCTTGCCCACAAGGTCGGCGAAGGTCTCGATGCCCGACTCTTGAAGCGAAAGGATGCCGGAGGTATTGTGCTCGATGATGGTCGATACTGCAGTGATCGGGACCGGATTTTCCGCTGCCAATGCTTCCCCGACATTTTCCTGGAAGCTTACGCCAAACTGTGCCTGCCCGCTTCCGACCGCCGCGATCGCTCCGTCCTCCGGTGGCTGAATGATCTCGACATCCAGTCCTTCTTCCGCATAGAAGCCTTTTTCAAGCGCCACATATACGCCCGTATGATTGGTATTCGGTGTCCAATCGAGTACGAAGGAGATCTTTTTGCTGCCTGCCGGCGCCGGCTTAGCGCCACCTTCTCCCCCTTCGGTCTTGTTACATCCGATCGAAAATATTCCCAGCGCAAGAGCCATTCCTCCTGCGATCATTCTTTTTGTAAACTTCATAATTACCTCTCTGTCATTTCCATTTCATCGCCCTTTTTTGCAAGCGGTCGATGAGATATAGTAAAATCAAACTGATGACGGTGACAACGATGATCACCGCAAACATTTTATCAAACGAAAAAGATTTGCGGACTCGGGTCATATAGACTCCCAGCCCATTGTTTCCGCCAAGCCATTCGGCGATGACCGCTCCGACGATCGAATAGGATGCAGAGACTTTGAGCCCTGCAAAAAAACTTTCGACGGCGGAGGGCAATTTGATCCAAAAAAGCATCTGCACTCTCGTCGCTCCCATCGAGGAAAAGAGTCGGATCGCGTCCTCATCCACGGTATTAAATCCGCTCAAGATACTGATGACGAGCGGAAAAAAACAGGTGATGAAGATCAGTGCGATCTTCGGTGCCATCCCATAGCCCAGCCAAAGCACGAGCAAAGGTGCGATCGCGATCGTCGGGATGGTCTGTGTGATGATCAGCACAGGATACAGCGTTTTGCGCACCGAGGTGAACTCTTCCATCACGATCGCCAGCAGAAGTGCAAAGACAATGCTCAGCAGAAGGCCTGCAAATGCCTCGATCAATGTCACTTTGCTATGGGTCAAAAGTAGCGGAAGATCCGACACGAGCGCTTTGACCACGCTTTGTGGCGATGGCAGCATAAATCTCGGTACGATCTCAAAAAAGCTGACTGCCCACCACAGTAGGATCAACAGCGCGATGAATGCGATCGGATAGAGATCATCTCTGATGCTTCGCTGTCTTTTTTTCAATCGACCACACCCCCGCTTCGGGAGCGAGCGCGATCTTGATATAGCTCATGACGCTCGGCGCTCCTTCTTGAATGCAGATCCTCTGTGCTTCCCTGACGATATCCATCAGCTGATCGAAAGGCCCTTCGATCGTCGTTTCAAAAGGACCGACCACATAACTCAGGTCGCTTTGGCTGATATGCTCGATCACCTTGTCTACGATGCGGATCACCTCATCATCGTTGACCTTCGGCAGCACTTGGATCGCAACGCTGGCTTCCGGTTGTTTCATATTGCACTCCCTTCTCTTCTTGGTAAAAAAAAATCTGCATACCGCAGATAACATTCCCTACGACGGCATTATCCGACAGGTCCAGGGTCTGAAATAAAATTTCACTCTCAGCCGAAGCTCCCCTATGTAGTCTCAATATACAGCAAAGCCCGATAAATGTCAATATCCGGCGACTTTTCACACAAAAGCATATCATAATCGAGTAGGAAGGGGATGAGTAGTCCCCCGACCTCTCACACCACCGTGCGT
>JAUNKR010000082.1 GCA_030532705.1 Peptostreptococcaceae bacterium | reverse complement strand
TAGGATCTGCTGCCGGATCGGTCCCGCCTGCAGTTGTCGATGCCGTCGCTTGATCTTGGTCAGGCTGCTTGGTAGGTATCGGCTCTACAGTTGTTCCATCGGTCGATGCGGTTACATTTGCATCACTTGTAGAAGCCGGATCCTGATCTTGCGATGGCTCTGCC
Source organism: Peptostreptococcaceae bacterium (assembly GCA_030532705.1). Lineage (GTDB taxonomy): Bacteria > Bacillota > Clostridia > Peptostreptococcales > Filifactoraceae > JAUNKE01. The sequence goes on along the minus strand of JAUNKR010000082.1, from coordinate 3,542 downwards.
GCATTGTTTGCAGGCAATGTATTTTCCGCTTCTTGCGACTTGCTCTCCGATGCGCCCGACTCAGCGGTCATTTGCTCCGCTACGCTTTCCTGTGCAAAGGAGTGATCATTTCTATCGACTACGACCAGTCCGACGATCAGCATAACAGCGATCATTGCACTTAATAATCTCTTTTTCATTTTTCCTCCTCCTATAAAATTATATTATCACAGCTACTGCTGCGGTAATTGAGATCTGTCTTTGATCTTTCTCCCTCGATGGTTCGATGTCGTTATGATTGATCAAGAACTTATATGTTTATCGGACGATCCGTTCCAAAACATAAGTTTTTCTTAGATTTTCCAATGGTTATACAGCTACAACAAATTTGATCATAAACATAATTTTTATTTCGTTGTATACTTTTTATGCGAATGGTTCCACATTTTGCAGATTTGTTTCATAGCAAAAAAATATTCCGATCCCAAATTTTTTTCAAAAAAATTGCTAAAATTATTTTCTATCAGGACATCTTTCAAGTCGGATCATCCATGCTAAAAATCTTTATGAGCCTCCAAAGTCCGTTGCCCTATCGATCGAGGATCACAAAACACAATTGGGTGTGCAAAGGATCGTGGACAGATCTTTCCGATCGATAGATCCGCAACAAAAAAGAACGAATAAACAGCATCTGCTATCATTCGTTCTCGATATCGATCTGAAGATCCATCCTTCAAAGATCCTATGCTTTATCATCTTCCGGTTGATGTCTGAGATCCCTCTCGTATCATACCATCATCGCTTTCTATCAATACTTCTTCCGCCACGTTCGAGATCTGCAGTCTTGCCTCCCGACGACGTTTTTGGGTCTTGCGATGCATCAGAAAAAGCATCACGAGCGTCGGGATGATCGAGATCAGACAGGCGACGTCCAAAATATTATAGACGGTTTGTGTATCGAGCGCAGGTGGCAACGTCGAGATAAAATTGTTCAAAATATGAATATACAGCGGTGCAATAAAAGATCGGGTATGATCGTAGATCACTGCCAGAGCGATCCCCATCACTGCCGTATAGACCACCTGTACCGGTTCTCCATGCCACAGTCCGAAGGAGATCCCTGTGAAGATCAGCACGAACCAACCTTTACGGAGTTTTTCAGCATACCAAAACTGTAATCCGCGAAACAGAAGTTCTTCCACCAGCGGTCCGACGAGCACGATGGATAAAAAAGTCCAAAGGTATGCTTCCTCTCCTGTATTCGACCATGTTTCATTAAAATTCTCCAGGCTTTCGCTGAGTCCCATCAGTTCCGAACCTGCCGATAGATCTTCGATAAGGGTCAACCATATCAATGAGATCCCGCTGAGCCCCAACGTGATGACGGTCCATTGAAGGATATGATGCAGCTTAAACGGCGGCTTCGGTTCTCTTGTTTCATCTCGCCGGTCTCTATGGCGCAGTACCAAAAACCAGGGCACATAGATCAGCAAGCTGACCATACAGAACAATGCATCGAAATAATAGTAGTTGTTGGCGATCAGCTCGTCGATCTCATCAAGTGTCAAATGGGGAATGGAATAGACCGCAGTATAAAAGAGGTTCTCGATCCATCCGTAAGTGAATGGCAGGATGATCGCGATGATCAAAAATTCAAACCGATAGTTCGGTCGTTGTAATTTTTCTTGCATATTTTCCTCTGCTTTGATGCCTTGCTATTATGCTTCTGTCAAATAGTAGTAGACCCAGATACCGACTTCGGACAATGCCGGATGCGGCACCATCGTCTCTCGAACGGTCGTGAGCAAATTCGGATCCAATGCACGCTTCGGCGGATCTTGTCGAAGTCTCTTGGTCGTTTCGGAACCGATCTCTTCATTGATCGGCTGTAACACGGTCTCTCCGGCATTCATCAAGTTGAGATATGGCTGGATCAGCATCGCCGCCTCATGCCCGATCGCATGAAATCCTAAGATCTTTTTTGTTTTTTTATCGATAATGATCTTTGCAAACTCGTTGTCATTTTTTTCGTAGCCGAGCGCAAAGCCCTTTGCCGTCTGATTATACAGATGCTTTCCGACTTCGATCGAATGACCCGCCTCTTTTGCCGCTTTTTCCGTCATCCCGACATGAGCGACCTGCGGATAGCAGAAGGTCACCGCCGGTACCAGATCATATCGCGCCCAGCGATAGTCTTCCGGCATCTTGTTCATAAAGCAGTTGTGTGCGATGATATCCGCTTCATAATTTGCCTTGTGGCGAAATTGTTGTCTTCCGTTCACATCACCGAATGCCCATACGTCTTCGACATTGGTCTCCAAAAATTCATTGGTCTTGATCCATCCTCTTTCATCCGTCGCAATGCTTGTATTTTGGATCTTTATAAGATCGGAGTTGCTCACGATCCCCGGAGCGACCAGGATCTCATCCGCGACCAGATTTTTTCGCTCGCCGGTCGTCTTGTCCTCGATGGTCAGCATCTTTTTGCTCCCATGTTTTTTGACAAGGACGGTATTGGTATTCAGATATAGATCGATCCCGCGCTCTTTGTAACACTCCATGATCAATGAGGAAACTTCTTCGTCCTCTTTTGGAAGAAGGCGGACATTTCGCTGTACCATGCTGACCTTTGTGCCCACCGCATTAAAAATATGGGCAAATTCCGTTCCGATCGCTCCTCCGCCGATGATGATGAGACTGTCATAAGGTCTCTCGGGATATTTTTCCCCAAACAGCGTCTCGGAGGTCAGATAGCCAACTTCTTCAAGCCCTTCCAGCTTTGGAACATTCGTTCTTCCGCCGACACCGATGAAGATCTTGTCCGCTGTGATCCGCTTGCTGATCGTCCCGTCGTTCAGCTCGACTTCGATCACCTTATCTTCCACAAAATAGCCGGTCCCCTCATACACATCAAGGTTCTCCGTGTTTTTGTAAAAATCTCTCAGCTCTTTGCTCTCATCGATCTTTTCCCACACTCGCTTGGACATCAGGTCCCAGTCAAATCGGATATTCTCGCAACTGATCCCGATCTCTTTCGCTTCCTTCATCTCGATCAATTTATCGGCAAAAGTCGCCATGACTTTTGTCGGGATACAGCCACGGGTCAGACAGGTCCCGCCGAACTTTCCGCGTTCGATCTGCGCGCATCGAAGTCCCTGCTCCAGCGCCGCTTCCAAGATGATATTCCCTGCCCCTGTACCGATGATGATCATATCGTATTTTTTCATTCTTTCTCCTTCAATTCTTTTGTCATTTACTTCAAAATCGTTACCAAAATAATTTCAAATCGAAATCATTGAAACAAAATTAATTTCGCAGTAATTTTTATGGATAATAGTAGGTTTCGGCAATAAAACTTCGCTTCCGCTCGTTTCATTCCTCGACGACCCATTCCTCCAGTGTGAAGTGTGGATGGTAAAGGGTGAAGTGAGATCGCCCGTTCTACAAATGTTCTCTGTAAAGGTGCGAAGTAACATCGAAAGACCTGCAAAGGATATCTTCAAAACAACTTCACACTACACACTACACTCTGCACTCTCCACACTACACACTACACTCTATAC
>JAUNKR010000025.1 GCA_030532705.1 Peptostreptococcaceae bacterium | reverse complement strand
ATCTTTTCCAGAGTATGAAGTGCTTCCTCAAAAGAACTCTCAAAGTCACCATTTACTATGATCATCGGGATCAGCGCTGATAATATGCTCGGAAATCCCTTTTCCATATTATATTTATAGAGTCTGAGCTCATTTCTCAATCGGTCCTGATCGATAATGATCCTTTCTTTTTCTCTTAAAGGAAGCATTGCCCTTGTGACAAGATAAACGATTTCTTTATTTCCGGAACGTAGTGTGTTCTGATAAATCTTTTTGCGATCCATAAATACTCCATAAATGAAGCAGGCAAAAGCCTGCTTGCTAACTACATTTTTTTAGGTGATTCTATGCCCAAAAGATATAAACTGTTTTGAAGCCCAACACGAACACAATCCACAAGACTGATATATGCACGCTGTACCTGATCAGATTCTGTCAAAATATGGTTATCGTGATAGAACTTATTAAATGCTTGCGCCAGCTCAAATGCAAAACCCGCAATATGATGTGGCTCATTCTTCTGATATGCCCGCATAAGAACATCATCAATAGATGTCAAAACACGAATGATCTCCATCGCGTCGCTATTCTTTGCGATAACTCCATAATCGATATCTTTGCCGGCAGAGATCCCTGATTTTTCGAGCAGAGAACAACATCTCGCATGCGCGTATTGAATATAGGGGCCTGTTTCACCTTCAAAACTAAGTGTACGTTCCCAAGAGAATTGATAATCTTTGATCCTACTGTTCGAAAGCTCCTGATAGACTATCGCACCAACCCCGACCTGCTTTGCAACATGATCGATATCTTCAAGATTCGGATTTTTCTCCCGAATGATCTCTTTTGTTTTGTCTATCGCTTTATTTAGAACATCTTCAAGGAAGACCACGCGTCCTTGACGAGTCGATAAGCTTCCATCTTCCAGTGAAACCGTTCCAAACTGAACATGGATACAGTCTTTTGCCCATTCATGTCCCATCAACTCCAAAACCTTTTTCCACTGTCTGAAGTGAAGTTCTTGGGGAGTACCGACCACATATACATTTTTGAAGAAATCATAGGTTTCTTTACGATAGATCGCCGCTGCAAGATCTCTGGTGATATAGAGCGTCGAACCGTCTTTTTTCATGATCAAAGCCGGCGGCATGCCGTATTCCTCCAGATCAACGATCTTTGCTCCCTGTGAATCCTGCAAGATCCCTTTTTCTTTCATCTCCTCGATGACTTTAGGCATTTTGTCCGAGTAAAAACTCTCTCCGTTGAACGAATCAAAACGGATCCCTAAGATATCATAGACACGAGCAAACTCTTTGAGCGAAACATCTCTCATCCACTTCCACAAGGAGTACGCCTCTTCATCGCCATCTTCAAGCTTTTTGAACCAATATCTTGCTTGATCTTCAAGCTCCGGATCTTTTTCCGCTTCCTGATGGAAGTGAACATATATTTTGAGCAACTCATTGATCGGATCTTTTTCAATGACCTCTCGATCTCCCCATTTTTTGAAAGCAACGATAAGCTTTCCGAACTGAGTTCCATAATCTCCCAAATGGTTGAGTGCGATCGCATTAAATCCCATAAAATCGTAGATCCTGAACAATGAATGACCGATGACTGTCGTTCTGATGTGTCCAATATGAAAAGGTTTTGCTATATTTGGAGATGAAAACTCGATCAATGTATTTTTCTTTTTACCGAAATTCGATCGTCCAAAATTTTCTTGCTCCGAGATCACTCTTTCAATGATCGCCGATGCCCAAATCTCTTTATTGATAAAAAAGTTGACATATCCTCCCAAAGAGATGATCCGTTCGATCGATGCCTCTATCTTCAGTTTTTCAGCAAGCTCCTTTGCAATTTCATTCGGTGATTTTCTAAATTCTTTTGCAAGCTTAAAACATGGAAATGCATAATCTCCCATCTCGGTGTTCGGGGGTATCTCGATCATCGTCTCCAGCTCTTCTATATCAAATTTGGAAAGCTCCGTTTTCAGTATGTGAGCTATTTCTTTTCTAAAATTCATAATTCCTCCGTTCAACATCAAATTCTGCCTATATTATAGCACGAATTAAACAGTATGTGTTTAATAACTTTGTTCTCTAATACAGAACCTCTTTGAGAAAAAGACCATGTGCCGGAGCTGTAGGTCCTGCAAGTGTACGATCCTTCGCCATCAATATCTTCGGAATGTTTTGCTCTCGACCCTTTCCTGCTTCGATCAAAGTACCTGCGATTATCCGAACCATATTATATAAGAAACCGTTTCCGGAAATTTCGATCTCTATAATATCTTCTCTCCTCCGAACATCGAGCGAGTATATTTCACGGACGAAATGACGGGCTGAAGATCCTTCGCTTTTGAATGACGAAAAATCATGTTCGCCGATAAGATATTTTGCACAATCCATCATTTTTTCAATATCCAGATCTCCTTTCACAAAATATGAAAGATTTCTTTCAAAAGGCCGTCTTACCTCTCCTGTCTGGATCCTATAGAGATATGTTTTTCTTTTTGCGGAGAATCGTGCATGAAATCCTGCTATTGTTTTTTCACTTGACAAGACTCTAATATCCTCCGGTAAGTGCTGATTTATGGCAAACTTGAATTTTTCTGCAGGAATTTTGCTTTCAATTTCAAAATTTGCGACCTGACCTAGTGCATGAACTCCTGCATCTGTTCTTCCGGATGCAAATATTTCAATTTCCTCTCCGGATATTTTTTTTATCGCTTCTTCAATTTTTCCCTGTATAGTGCTTAGGTTTTGTTGCTTTTGCCATCCGGAATAACGCGACCCGTCATACTCTATTTTAATTTTTATATTCAAAAATTTCACCCCTCGATCGTCAATCTTTACTCTAAAAAAAGAAAAATTTGGTCTTCAATTTTAGATTTTTTACAAAAACATAAAATTTTTATTAACTTTTTTCGTTTTTTTCCGATATATGTATTGCAATTGTCACAATTTTATAATATACTATTATGTACGAGAAATAAGAAAGGGGGGTGCGTCTGTTGATACTAAGATGTTTGCTTGTTTTTGCTGTATTAGCATTATGTGTTCGCTTTATATATTTTCTATATATCTTTTTACTTAGAAACGAGATCCAAACTCTTGTCGTAGATACAAAGCCAAGTAATCGCAAGGTATCTTACATCGCAAGAAATATTTCTGTAGGAACGGCAAAATCCAAGTCAGCTTCTTCTATTTCAACTCAACGTCGTAACTCAGCACATAATATACTAAACGGTGAATCCTATGCTTCTTATCGAGCAAGAAATAAAGTTATAAAATAAGATTTTTAAGACCTTGGAAAACTCCAAGGTCTTTTTTTATGATTTTTTCTTTATTTTTTCTAAATGATCCGGAAAGTTCGATCTTTCTTCGTCTTATCCGATCGAAAGATACGATCCTTTTCATTTTTTGTTACATCCTATTCTTCTTCATTTACCACTTCTTTTACAATCGGCTTCATCGTCGGAAACGGGATCACGTCTCGGATCGATGCGGAATCTGTAAGCAACATGATCACACGATCGATACCGATCCCCAGACCACCTGTTGGCGGAAGACCTACTTCGATCGCATTCAGGAAGTCCTCGTCCATCTCATGCGCTTCATCATCTCCAAGCTCTCTTTGTTTCATCTGTGCTTCAAAACGCTGTCTCTGATCGATCGGGTCATTCAGCTCAGAAAATGCATTCGCTATTTCCCAGGTATTTGCAAATGCCTCAAATCGATTTGTCAATCGAGGATCTTCCGGATTTCGCTTGGATAATGGCGAGATCTCTACCGGATGATGTGTAACAAAAGTCGGCTCATGCAAATGTTCTTCGCAGAATTCTTCAAACATCAAACTAATGATATGCCCTCTGGTCATCGTCGAAGGAGTCAATTCGATCCCCTTGCTCTTTGCAACAGCTACCGCCTCTTCATCTGTTTGGATCTCATTAAAATCGACGCCGGAGTATTCCTTGACCGCATCGATCATAGAGATCCTTCTCCATGGTGGTGTAAAATCGATCACCTTTCCCTGATAATTCACGACCTTGCTTCCGGTTGCCGCTTCTGCCATATTCGCTATAATGTTTTCAGTCAATTCCATGATATCCTTATAGTCAACGTATGCCCAGTAAAGCTCCATAGCCGTATATTCCGGATTGTGCTTGATGGACATTCCTTCGTTTCGGAACATCCTGCCCATTTCGTACACTTTTTCAAACCCACCGACGATCAGCCTCTTTAAGTATAGCTCATTTGCGATCCGAAGATACATATCGATGTCCAATGTATTATGATGCGTAATAAATGGTCTGGCATTTGCACCACCGGCGATCGTATTGAGGATCGGAGTATCCATTTCGATAAATCCTCTTTGGTCAAGATATTCTCTCATCGCTTTGATCGCCTTATTTCTTGTCAAAAATGCCTGTTTGACTTCCGGATTGACGATCAGATCCACATAACGCTGTCTATATCGGATATCTTGATCCTTTAAGCCGGAATGTTTATCAGGAAGTGGCTGGAGCGATTTTGTAAGAAGGACTACTTTTTCCGCCTTGATCGAGATCTCTCCTTTTTGAGTCTTGAAAACTTTTCCTTCGACACCGACGATATCTCCCATATCGAAGGTGATAAAATCTGCGTAATTTTCTTTCCCGACCATATCTTGACGTACATAGATCTGGATCCTGCCTTCTGAATCTTGGATCGTCGCAAAGCTTGCTTTTCCATGCTCTCTCAATAGCATGATACGCCCCGCTATTGCAACGGATCTCCCATCAAAAGAATCAAAATCCGCAAGAATATCCGTTGAGTGATTTGTATAGTCAAAGCGCTCATTGATAAAAGGATCTTTTCCATCCGCTTTTAGCTTATTAAGTTTATCGATCCTTACCTGTACCAGTTCGTTTTGGTTCAATTCCATAACCTTACCTCCTGTTATCTTGACACTTCTATGATCTTTAAGGTCGCCATTCCCATAGGAATCTGGACAGAAACCTCTTCTCCTATTTTTCTTCCCAAAAGTGCTGCGCCGATTGGTGATTCATTCGATATCTTGTTATTGATAGGATCGGATCCTGTTGTTCCTACGATATGATATTCCTCAATGATCGGTTTTTTCATTGAAGGATCTTTAAATTCCACTTTTACTTTTGCATCTAGAGACACCGTGTCTTTATCTATTGCATCATCAGAACTGGAGTCGACCACTTGTGCGATGCTAAGCTTCTGTCTAAGTTCGCCGATCGCCTGCTCATTTTGAGCTTGTGCCTCTTTTGCCGCTGTATATTCCGCATTTTCTGAAAGATCCCCAAAATCCCTTGCAACTCTCAGAGATTCTTTGATCTCCTCACGCTTTTCATTTTCAAGATGATCCAGTTCTGCCTGCATGCTATCATATTCACTCTGTGTCACCAACAGTTTTTTATTATCCATCATAACCTCCAACAAATTCCATACTAATTCTTGCTATTATACAAAATTAACTATCTCATGTCAAGAAAACACCATTTTCTTCGCAATTTCATTTTATACGATCATCTATCGCTATTTATTTCTTGTTTTTGCACGCTGTGTTTTATCCAAGATCTTTTTACGTATTCGGATCGATTTTGGTGTAAGCTCCGCTAATTCATCATTGCTGATAAATTCGATCGTTTCCTCCAAAGACATGATCTTCGGTGGAGAAAGGCGCAGCGCTTCATCCGCTCCGGAAGCACGCATATTGGTCGCTTGTTTTCGCTTATTTACATTAACGTCCAGGTCACCGGCTTTTGCATGTTGTCCAACGACCATTCCCTGATAGACTTCCTGTCCTGCGCCAATAAACAAGATCCCTCTCTCTTGTGCATTGTGCAATCCATAAGTTACCGCCGTCCCTGTTTCCCAAGCTACCAAAGATCCTACATTTCTCGTGATGATATCGCCTTTGTATTGCTGATATCCGTCAAACAATGTATTGAGTATCCCATTCCCTTTGGTATCCGTCAAAAACTCGGCGCGGTATCCGATCAGACCTCTGGTAGGGATCAAAAACTCCACTCTGGCATAGCCGCCATTACTTTGACCCATGCTGACCATTTCCCCTTTTCGAGAGCCCAGTTTTTCAATTACCGCACCCATAAATTCATCCGGAACATCTATGATCGCGCGCTCGATCGGTTCTAATAAACTTCCGCTGTCATCCCTTTTGTAAAGGACCTCCGGTTTGGAAACCTGGAACTCGTAACCTTCTCTTCTCATCGTTTCCATTAAGATCGTCAAGTGAAGTTCACCTCGACCGGAAACTTTGAAGGAATCTGCCGAGTCCGTTTCTTCCACACGAAGTGATATATTAGTGTTCAATTCTTTATATAATCGATCCCGAATCTGACGAGATGTCACATATTTGCCCTCGCGTCCTGCAAATGGCGAATCATTGACAGAAAAACTCATTGAGATCGTAGGTTCTGAGATCTTTACAAACGGAAGCGCTTCTTTGCTTTCCGTATCTGTGATGGTATCTCCAATATTGATCTTCTCTATCCCCGAAACCGCTACGATATTTCCAACGCTGGCTGACTCGACTTCCACACGATTGAGACCGATATAATCATATAGTTTCCCTATTTTGACTTTATAGCCTACCGACTCATCCTCAAAGTTGGCGATGTATAGCTCCGCACCGACCTTCAAGGTCCCTCTCTCTATCTTACCGATCCCTATCCTACCAATATATTCATTATAATCGATCGTTGAGATCAACATCTGAGGAGAGCCTTCTTCATCTCCCACCGGCTCCGGGATATGCTTGATGATGGTATCAAACAGATCTTGCATATTTTCCTTCAAACTATTTGGCTGCAAACCTGCGATCCCTGCTTTTGCGGATGCAAATACAAATGGTGAATCGAGTTGATCTTCATTCGCATCCAGCTCGATAAAAAGGTCCAACACTTCATCAACCACCTCATCCGGTCTCGCTTCCGGCCGATCCACCTTATTGATACAAACGATAGTAGGCAGACTCAAAGCTAACGCATTTTTGAGCACGAATTTTGTCTGTGGCATCGGTCCTTCAAAAGCGTCAACGACTAAGATAACACCATCTACCATTTTCAAAATACGTTCAACTTCTCCACCAAAGTCCGCATGTCCCGGTGTATCTACGATATTTATTTTATAATCCTTATACTTTACTGCTGTATTTTTTGAAAGGATCGTGATACCACGTTCTCTCTCAAGATCATTGGAATCCATCACACGTTCATTTACTTCCTGATTGCTCCTAAATATTCCACTTTGTTTTAGCAAACAATCTACCAATGTAGTCTTTCCGTGATCGACATGGGCAATGATCGCTACATTTCTAATTTTATCTTTCATTCAAATCTTCCTTACTGATACTAAATTTATGTTCGCAACAGTTTATTATAACATATCTTCTGTTTTTTTGTACGATAAATGTAAAAAACGATCGATGAATTTTATAAATCATTCAAAATTGAATCTTTCATCTATATTCCGAGTTTCACCTCTTGTTTTAAGCACTTCTTTATTTTATAATGGAACACAGATGCACCGAACAATTTTGTTTTGTAACGCATCCACGATAATATGATCTATCAGATGGAGGATTCTATGAAAAAAAACTTATCCAAATCATCAAGGATGCTTTCTTTGATGCTTATCTGTTCCCTCTTAACTTCTAATGCCCTTATCAGCTATTCAGACCCTGCCCCGAAAAGCTTGTATCCTGCAAAGAGATCGGATGCAGTCTTACAAAAAAACACCGATAAAAAACCGGTGAATGTGATAAAGCTTGATGGGCATTCTCTGGTTTCGATCTCTGATTTCGGGAAGGCGATAAACGCTACTTACGATTGGAACAGTAAAACGAAAACCATCACCTTAAAAAAAGATTTTTTGACATTAAAAATAACGGTCGGAGAATATGCAGTACAGTCCGCCAATGGAGATTATGTTGATTATCTCCCGATCCCTGCGGGTATCTATTCCGGAAAAGTGATGGTCCCTCTCCGAAGCTTAGCGGAAAAAATGGGCAGCATCGTTTCAATCGATCCAAAAACTAACAAGGTCTACGTTCAGCCGACAGACAGCGTATTGATCTCGGATCTGGATAGTACACATATCGATACAACAGAACGATGGGCACAAGTTTCAACTGTGCAGCAATTTTTGTATAAAGAACAACTGGCCTATGCTTTTGTGCATCAGGGAAAACTTATCATAAAAATGCCGAATGGACAGCTCGATATCAAAATGAAATACCCTCTGCTTGGAGATGTCATCGCAGATCCTGAAGGTCATCTATATGTAGTCTGGGGAAAAGAAGGAAAGAGCCCACAGGAAGAAACAATATTTATCAGCAAATTCTCACCTAAAGGGGATGAACTGAAGACCACCGGCTTTAGAGGAGTCAGTGTTTTGGGCACCGATGGAAATACCAAAACACCATTTTATGCCGGGAATTGTATCTCTGCATTGGGCAATGGACGCCTAATGGTAAATTATGCTCGGAAAATGTATAATGCCCACCAGTCAAATAATGTGATCGGTGTAAATATTTCAGATATGTCCCCTGTTACATTCAATGATATCTACAAGATCCCATACACCTCTCATTCATTCAATCAAAGTGTGATCTGGAGCAACAGCCATGAGCAATTCATTTATGCCGACCATGGCGATGCTTATGATAGGGGATTTATCATCACGACCCATTACGGCGAAAAAAATATTTTTCACTTTTATCTTGAACCAAAATCAAATTACGATATGTTTATCGTCAACGAAACATTTGCTCAATTGGGCAATATCTCCGAAGTCGAGAATAAATTAGCTTTTGTCGGATCATCCGCCAGATCGATCTCAGAATCCGCCAAAAAAGAAAAACAAGATCTGTTCCTTCAGATCTTCGACCCGACAAAAAGTATCGACCCTTCGATTTTTGTCGGAGGTGTTTCAAGAACAGGTACTACCTCAACGGATATCTATGATAAAGACAACTCCGCAATGAGCAGAGTTTCAGATCATGGAATACATTGGCTTACGGATTACACTTCTGAAAATGCAATCGCCCCTCAGGTAATCACATACAATAATATGATCATCATCCTCTGGTCGACCGAAACGGATTCATTCTATATGATCCTTTCTAAAGAAGGTAATATCATCAAGCCGGCAACTTCATTAAAGAAAACACCTCTTAATTCGTACGAAAGACCGATCTTGATCAACGATGCTATCCACTGGGTCGCTCTAAAGGATGGTAAACTACAGAGATACCATATCCAATTATAAGATCGGTTACTCTAAAATATACTCTTTTTACGAAGGCTGACGAACATCCATCTTCAAAAGGATCACGCCTAATTCGTAAAATATTTCTACCTTACGACTAACTTATGTAATATGTAAAGGGGCTGTTGAACAATGAAATCATCTCATTCTACAACAGCCCCTTCATTAAGGTTCAAATAAAATTATCTTCTTTCTCTGCTATTTCGGATCATTATAAGTCTCATGAGCTGGGATATCGCTGAAGCTGCTGCCGCAACATAAGTCAGCGCTGCCGCCGACAGAACTTTCCTGCTCTGGGGTAACTCCGTGCCGACAAGGATCCCTTCCTGTTCAAGTTGTCTCATCGCACGGCGACTTGCATCAAACTCAACCGGCAAGGTCACCAGTTGAAATAGAACTGTCAGCGAAAATAACCAGATCCCGATATTCAACAATCCGTTAAATTCGGCAAAAAATAATCCTGCCAAGATGATCGGCATCGCTGCATAAGATGCAAAATTTACAAGAGGTACCAATGTACTTCTTAGAGTAAGCGGGAAATATGATTTTGAATGTTGGATCGCATGCCCCACTTCATGTGCCGCTATCGCATTTGCCGCCAGAGAGGTTCCATTATAAACATTCTGCGAAAGCCTAACCTGTCTTGATCTTGGATCGTAATGATCGCTCAACTCTCCTCTCGACATTTGGACCGGAACATCCGACAATCCGTTTTTGTCCAATATCAAACGTGCGACTTGAGCTCCGCTATATCCCCTTGAAGCACGAACTCTTAGATAGGTACTATATTCTTTTTGAATTTTCGCTTGAGCATACATCGTTAGCAAAATCGCCGGGATCAAAATAAGCATCGTATAGTCATAATATAAAGGCATAACACCCTCCTTTTTACATAATGTATCGCATATGATCTTCTCGTCTTGCAATATCGATCATCATTTTAGAATCTGTCCTTCTTCGATCGAATTCCCTTTGAGAAAATCTTCTACCCTCATCCGTTTCTTGTTTGGAAACTGTATTTCATAAAACTTCACCGTTCCCCCTTTTGCAACAACTTCTATATTGTCTTTATGGACTTGTAAGATCTCACCGTAGTTGGATCTCTCCGTACAGACTCCTTCTTCAGCTCCCCACAATTTTACAGTATTTTCATCCAGTATCGCATATGTGGAGAGTGCTCTTGATAAATTGCGGATCTCTTTTGGTGTTTTCGAAAAATCGATATGCCCCATTTCTTTTTTTATAAGTGAAGCATAGGTCGAATCTCGTTCTGTTTGAGGTATCCTCGGTGCTGTTCCTTGCTCTATTTGTCCGATCGTCTTTGTTAAAGTCCCTTTGCTCAGCAATGCCAATTTATCATGGAGCGTTTGTAATGTATCCTTCTCAGCGATATTTATCTCATCTTTCAAGATCATATCCCCTGTATCCAATCCCTCGGACATATACATCGTCGTGATGCCGGTCTTTTCTTCTCCATAGATCAAAGCATAATGGATCGGTGCCGCTCCACGATATTTCGGTAAAAGAGAAGCATGAACATTGATACATCCATAGCGTGGCAGATCCAGGATCCTTTTCGAAACGATCTGTCCATAAGCTGTAACTACGATCAGATCCGGTGACAGAGATGAGATTTTTTCAAACGCTTCATCGCTTTTGATACTTTTCGGCTGATATACCTCGATGCCCAGTTCTTCCGCCCTCTTTTTCACAGGAGTCGGCTGGATCTTTTTCCCTCGATCACGCGGTCGATCTTCCTGAGAGATCACGAGCAGGATCTCATCCCCCCTCTCTTTGATTGCGTCTAAAGAATAAACTGCAAAATCAGGAGTTCCCATAAATATAATTTTCATTCTTGCATCCTTTTAGATCAATTGTTCGATCTATCCTTCAAAATTTTTTTCGTAAGAGGAATCTTGTATTCCTGCTACGATTTGTTGAATCCTGCTTAACTAGGATTCTTTATTTGTTTTGACTGACTCACTTCTCTTTTCATCGATATGATCAATAAAGAGGATCCCATTGAGATGGTCGTTCTCATGTAGAACGGCTCGAGCGAAAAGTTCCTCTCCTTCCATCACATTTTCCTTCATATCCATATCAAGAAACTTTACTTTTACATAGTTTGGACGTTCAACTTCCGCAAAATAATCCGGAATACTCAAACACCCTTCATCGCCAATTTGTGTCCCGGATGTTTCCAAGATCTCCGGATTGATCATGACGATAGGACCTTCTCCAACATCCACAACAAAGATCCTTTTTAATATTCCAACTTGCGGTGCTGCCAAACCTACCCCGTCTGCATCGTTCATCGTTTCGATCATATCTTCGACCAATTCTCGAGTACGATCATTCATTTCTTTCACAGGTTTTGCTACTTTACGAAGCACCTCGTCTCCTTCGTGACGAATAATTCTTATTGCCATATATCCTCCTAAATCAAACTTTTTGGGTTTATTTCAACGCTTACAGCGGTTTCTTTCCCTACAATTATACTTCGTTTCTCCGATAAAAGAAAACCGATAATGCTTTTAAGCAGATCCAATTCTTCTTTTTTCTGTGTTTTATAAAATAGCTGCCATCGATATTTATTTTCGATTCGCTGGATCAGGTTCGGCACCGGTCCTAAGGTAATGATCTCCTTCTGTCTTTTGTTTAGATAGAACGCAACCGCATCCTTGATCCTTTCAGCTGTATCCGCACATACGCTTTGATCGCTCGCAGTGCACTGTATTTTGATCAGCGATGTGAACGGAGGATACAAGAAGGCTTTTCGCTCCTTGATCTCGCTCCAAAAAAAACTTGGATAATCCTGATTTTTTGCATACTCAAAAATTTTATTTTCGCTATCATTCGTTTGAATGATCACTCTACCCCCGGCTTTGCCTCGACCGGCGCGTCCGGAAACTTGAAGCATCATGCTCAATGTTTTTTCAGCGCTTCGATAGTCCGGAAATCGTAGCCCCTGGTCCGCATTCAAGATCACTACCAAACTGACATTTTCAAAATCCAGCCCTTTACTGATCATTTGGGTGCCGATCAAAATATTTCTTTTTCCATCCTTGAATTCCTCGAGGAGTTTTTCATGTCCTCCTTTTTGCTGGGTCGTATCGCGGTCCAATCGGACCGTTTTGGCACCTTTTATCGAGTTCATGATCTCTCCCTCGATCCGCTGAGTACCATAACCGATATACTGATACTCTCCTTTTTCGCAGGACCGACATTTACGAGTATATCTTTCACTATACCCACAATAATGACATAATAACTTTTCGCCTTCTTTGTGATAGGTCAGTGAAATATCACAAGCCGGACACATCACCGTATGATTGCATAGATTGCAACTGAGGGTCGTAGCATATCCTCTTTTATTCAGAAAAATTATGACCTGTTTCCCTTCGGCAATCTCTTTTTGGATCGCCTGCATCGTACTTTCGACAATAAGCCCTGAAGAATCCTTTGTAAGATCCTTATGCGTATCTATGATCTCGACCTCGGGCAACGCGCCTTTTTCTCTTCTTTTCAAAACTTGGAGATCATCATTGCCATAGACCGCTTCATAGTATTGCTCAATACCGGGCGTAGCGGTCCCAAGAACCAATCCCGCTCCATAGAGATGGCAGAGTTTTCTTGCCACTTCGATGGTATCGTATTTGGGGCTTTGTTCGGATCTATAGGCATCATCATGACATTCATCAATAATAACGAGGCCTAAATTCTCAAGCGGAGAAAATAGCGCGGACCTCGCTCCGATCACAATATCCATTTCCCCTCTCAGTATCAGATCGATCTGATCTTTTCGCTCCCCTTGACTGATCTTTGAATGAAAAACCCCGATACGTTCTCCAAAAACATTTTTAAATCGAGCGATCGTTTGAGGTGTAAGCGATATCTCCGGAACGAGAACGATCGCTTGCTTCCCTTTCTCGATACAATTCTTAATGAGCTGAATGTATACTTCTGTTTTTCCTGATCCGGTGATCCCATAAAGCAGTGTTGGGATCTTTGATGCAATATTTTTTGTGATCGATCCGATCACTTGGCTTTGCTCTTTATTTAGAAGGATCTCTTTGGTTTCGACAAAATAATTGCTTCGCGGCAAACGCATGACCCTTTTTTTCTCGACTACAGCAAGGCCTGCCTTTTCAATGGAGCGTGCACTATCCAAATAAGACTTTCCAAACTCTCTCTGCAGACCTGAAAGATTGACTTCTCCTTGCACAAGAAGCTCTAAAAGCATGATCTTCTTTTTTGCCGTAGATCTTTCGGCTTCGATCGTAGTTGCAATTTTTTGACCATCTACGATCGGGATCAGAAACATCTCATATGTCGCTTCCACTTCATTATTCTTGGGGACGAATAAATAAATCGCTTCACTTAGCGAGCTCATGTACTCATGCCGGATCCATTTTGCAAGTTCAAGCTTTTGGGAAGGCAGCAAATAGTCGCCGGTCGTCCTTATGATCTTTTTCAAGGATGCATCATGATCATCGCTTTCCTTGATCTCCACGACTACACCGTCATAAAGTTTACCTCCCATCCCAAAAGGAACAATGACTTGGGCTCCAAGTTTAATCTGATCATCCGCTAAATAGCTGTATTCTCTATCTACGAATTTTGATTTGTGCTTTATTACTACATTTGCAATCCTTGACATACATACTCCAGATTAAAAGAAAAGCACTTATAAAGTGCTTTTATAATACATTGATCAATTCCGAGATCTTATCAAACACAGCTTTTGCTACTTCTTGTTTTGACATCATCGGTAAATTTTCCAACTTTCCTTTTCGATCGATCAAGGTAACAATATTTGTGTCGCTTGAAAATCCTGCTCCGGGTTTGTTTACATCATTTACAACGATCATATCCAAGTTTTTGCGCTCGACTTTTGATCTTGCGTTTTGTAGCACATCATTCGTCTCTGCCGCAAAACCGATCAGTATTTGACCCTTATGCTTTTGTTTGCCCAGCTCAAATAAAATATCCTTTGTTCGATCCAACTCGATCTTCATATCTCCATCCGACTTTTTGATTTTGTTGTCGGAACGGTTTTTCGGTTTATAATCTGCAACCGCTGCTGATTTGATGATGATATCACTTGTCCTCGCATGTTTCATCACCGCATCATACATCTGTTGTGCAGATTCGACCGGTATCACCTCACCCACACCATAAGGAGCTTTCAAATTCGTTTTTCCCGTGACCAAAGTAACTTTTGCGCCTCGTCGAACTGCCTCTTGAGCCATTGCATAGCCCATTTTCCCCGTCGATCGATTGGTGATATAACGTATCGGGTCAATAGATTCCATGGTAGGACCCGCTGTGATCAGAACTTTTTTCCCTTCCAGGTCCGAGTCTTTTATCAAATGATGCAAAACGATATCAACGATCACTTCCGGCTCCTGCATTTTCCCCTTTCCGATATCCTTGCATGCCAAAAGTCCTTCGATCGGTTCAATAAAGATCACACCGCGTTCCTTCAGGATCCGGATATTTTCTTGCGTCGCCGGACTCTCATACATGACCGTATTCATCGCCGGCGCGATCAAAAGCTGAGCTTTACTCGCCATCACCACCGTGCTGAGCATATCGTCGGCGATCCCATTCGCGATCTTTGCAATGATATTTGCTGTTGCCGGTGCGATCAAAATCACATCCGCCTTTTTAGCGAGTGAGATATGCTCAATATCCGGTTCAAAGTCCGTATTGAACATATCCGTTATGGTTTTTGTACCCGTTAAGCTCTGAAAAGTAAGCGGCGTAATAAACTGCTGTGCATTCTTTGTCATAATGACATCTACATTGATATTCAATTTTTTCAGTTTTGATGCGATATCTGCCGATTTGTATGCGGCGATACCGCCGGTCACACCCAGTACTACATTGCCTATCATGATCTCTCCTACAGCATTTCCTCTTCTTGTTCTGTTAAGTAGGCCTCCAAATTCGCAATATCCATCATCTGTCTGATCTCATCTTTTTCCTCAGTCAGTTTGGTGATATAGCTGATCTCTCCATCAAAAACCTCAAGCGTTGCAATACTTACAGGCTTTCTGTCTACAGATCCTGCAGTTCTCCCATTTTCAGCGGCCTGTCGATCCCTCTTATCCGCCATATCATCAATATATCCTTTCTTTTTAACTTCAAGCTCCACGATCTGTCTCGCTCTTTTTGCCACTTCGTTCACCAGAATATACTGATTTTCCGCTTTTTCTAATAGATCATTTATCGATGGATATAACATTATGCCTCCTCCTCATAAAAACGTAACAATTCATCATTATACCTTTTGACACTGCTTTTTTCTGCCTTGATGATGCTCTCCATATATAATACAGATTCATCAACATCTTGGTTGATGATAAAATATGAATACTCATTGATCTCTTTGATCTCATTGATAGCTCGAGCCAAACGTTGCTTGATCTGATCCAAGGTCTCCGTTCCACGTTTATGGATCCTGTTCTCAAGCTCTTTGATGTTCGGTGGCAAAACAAAGATCAATACCGCTTCCGGAAATTTCTTTTTGATCTGCATCGCACCGACGATCTCTATCTCTAATAAAACATCGATCCCTTGCTCAATATTTTTCATCACCATCTCTCGTGGTGTCCCATAATAATTGTCGAAAACAAAAACATGCTCCAAAAAGCCGTCTTCTTTCAGACTTTGTTCAAACTCTTCTCTTGAAATAAAATTATAGCTTACCCCCGGAACTTCTCCTTCGCGGGGCTTTCTTGTGGTCGATGATACAGAGAGCAGCACTTGATCATTCTTCTGCATAAATCGTTCGCAAATCGTTCCTTTGCCTGCTCCCGATGGTCCCGATAAGACCATCAACAGTCCTTTTCTATCCATCTCCTACCTTCCTATTGAATCTTATTCAATATTTTGCACTTGCTCTCGAATTTTTTCCAACTCCGACTTTAGTTCAACAACATAATTTGTGATCTCGATCTTGGATGACTTCGATCCGATCGTATTAACTTCTCGATTCATCTCTTGCAAAATAAAATCCATTTTCCTTCCGATCGTGTCGGTCTGCATCACTTCCTTAAGCTGTCCGATATGGCTCTGAAAGCGTACGATCTCTTCCGTGATGCTCGATTTATCCGCCATGATCGCAGCTTCCTGCACGATACGCTGCTCATCGACCTTAGCGCCTGCCGCATCCAAAATATCCTGTATCTTCACCATCAGCTTGTTGCGATATTCGCTTTCGATATCTTCTGCATTCTCTTCGATCGATCTTAGATAAGATCCTAATAGATCACAACGTTGGATAATGTCCTTTTTAAGCCCTTCGCCTTCGAGTTCCCGCATGGTGCGAAGCGCCTCAAAAGCTCCATCCATCGCTTTGGTCAATGCTTCCTTCAGTTCATTCTCATCTAATTGATTTTCTTCCAGACGGATCACATCCGGAAATTTTGCAACATCAAGCACCGAGATATTATTCGGAATCTCAAACTCTGTTGCCATCATCCGAAGTGCAGTGATATACTCCTTTGCGATCTGGCCATCATATCCTACTTTGGTATCGCTTATCGAGCTCAATTCCAACTTAATATATACTTCCAATTTCCCGCGCGAAACAAACTTTTTTAGATGCTGACGTACATATTCCTCTAAGTAATTGATCCTTCTCGGGATCTTGATATTAATATCCAAATATCGATTGTTTACACTCTTTACTTCTACGACAAAATGATATTTTTCATCTAAATATTCACCTCGTCCATAGCCTGTCATACTAATAGCCATTGCACTCATCCTTACAAGTTATTTATGTATCTCATTATACCTTAAAGACCCTATTATTTCCAGTGAAAAATTTATGATCCAAAAATTCGCGCGGCCAATCCGTTTTATTTATGGTAAAATAAACATATTGTCGAACAGAAAGGAAATATTATGCCATTAGATGGAATCACCATAAGATCGATCGCTCATGACCTAAATCAAAAACTCGTCGGAGGAAAGATCGATAAGATAAATCAAGCCGAAAAGGACGAACTTTTATTCAATATACGAAACAATCAGCAAAACTATAAACTTTTGATCAGCGCAAACTCAGCTAATCCTCGGATCTATCTTGCAGAAAACTATAAGAAAGAAAACCCGTTACAAGCTCCGATGTTCTTGATGCTGTTACGCAAACACTTGAGCGGCGGACGGATCGTGAACATCGCTCAGCACGGATTTGATCGACATATCCTTATCGATATCGAAGCTTACGATGAACTTCGCAAACTGAAAACCAAAACCTTATCGATCGAGATCATGGGAAAGCACAGCAATATCATACTGATCGATAAAGAAAGTGATCTCATCGTCGATTCGATCAAAAGAGTCCCTGTATCGATCAGCTCTATTCGAGAAGTGCTCCCACAGCGTCCATACACTTTTCCACCTTCCCAGGAAAAATATGATCCGCTCGTTCCGATCACGCTGGATCGATTTATTACTATTTTACAATCAAAAAGCCAACTCGTTTATAAGGCGATCTATACTTCATTTGAAGGGATCGCACCGATCTCAGCTAAAGAGCTTTGCTACCGGGCTCATATCAACGATTCGGACACCACTTTTGAACTTGAGCCCATTCGATATGAGCGCCTAAAAAATTCGTTTGACCGCGTTTTCAATAATATATCAAACAATATTTTTTCCCCTTGCGTTGTCTATCACAAGAATAAAGATATCGTTGATTTTTCGGCATTGATGCTTACGATGTATGATGAAGGAAATGATGTGATCCCTCGCGAATCCATTTCCTGTGCCGCAGAAGAGTATTATTATGGTAAAGATCTTAAGGAAAGGATCTCTCAGAAAACTTATGGTTTGCGTAAATCCTTACAGATCAAATCGGAACGTCTTCGAAGCAAGCTTCAAAAACAGTTCGACGAATTGAATGAAGCAAAAAGTTTGGATGAATTTTCAAGGTTAGGAGAGCTGCTGACTGCAAATATCTATCAGATCAAAAAAGGGATGAAGGAGGTCTCGGTCATCGATTATAATGATCCTATGATGCCGACTGTCAGCATCTCGCTCTCCGAAAACCTAAGCCCTTCTGAGAATATCCAGGTCTATTACAAAAAATATAATAAGGCGAAGTCTCGGATCCACGAACTCAGCTCACAGATCGAACAAACAAAAGAAGAATTGCTTTATTTGGACAATGTTATGGTATCTATCAATCATGTGGACTCACTGGATGCGATCGAGGATATCCGTGAAGAAATGGTCAAGCAAGGATATTATGCCCAAAGTAGCATCAGCAAAAAGAAAAAAGCAACAATTTCTGAGCCGATGCAATTTGTGTCATCCGATGGGTATACTATTCTTGTAGGAAAAAATAATGTTCAAAATGACAACTTGACATTGAAAGTATCACGCCCCAATGATGTATGGCTTCACACCAAGGATATCCCGGGGTCTCATGTGATCATCAAGGCGACTCTAGATGAAGTGTCCAAGGAGGCTTTGTACGAGGCAGCCATGCTTGCAGCATTCTATTCTCAAGCGCGCTCATCAGCACAGGTCCCGGTCGATTATGCGCCTCGCAAAAATGTAAAAAAACCAAATGGCGCTCGACCCGGAATGGTGATCTATGATGACTATGGAACAGTCTATGTCACTCCGGATGAGGATAAACTTCCCCAGCGTTTTCAAGAAACGGATCCGATGTAGCTCTTGAAGCATCATCCGCTAAAATCAATGAATTTTTATCCGGCAAAGCTCTGATCTATTTAGTGAAATATGGTGTTTTCAGTGAAACTATACTATAAAACGGATCGGTAGTTTTATTCCGCGTCGATGTCAAGTCATCCCAGTGTACGATAAAATAAATCGAAAGGATCTTTAATGAGTTTTCTTAAAAAAATACAAAATAAATTACAGCCCCATCCCAATGATCATGTAGTATTATATTCCATCAAAGCATTAGCAAAGCGATACACGGAAGACAATCTATCTCAACTTGGCGGACAACTCGCTTATTTCTTTATCTTGTCTCTGTTCCCTTTTTTGATGCTTGTAAACCAAATCATCACCATGCTCCATATCGATAGCCAGACGATCATAAATCACCTCGACCGTCTATTGCCCGAAAATATGATCCATATTCTAGATTCATATCTCGGACATCTCGCAGTGACCCAGAGCAGCAGCATCTTCACATTCAGTGCTGTCTTCACGATCGCATTGGCGTCAAAGGCGATCATCTCCTTATTGCATTCTTTGAATCGAGCTTTTCGAATGGAGGACAAACTCAGCTTCTCTAAAAGCCTGATCAGCTATCCTTTTACCGCGATATCGCTCGTCCTAATTTTTGTCTCGATACTCTTTGTATCTGTTGGAAAAGACCTGTTTGATAAGATCATCATGTTTTTCGGGCTTAACCAGCAATGGAGCATTATTTGGCAGGTGATCCGCTGGATCATTCCTCTGAGCGGTATGATCCTAGTGCTTGTGGTATTATATAATATCATTCCGGACAAAGGATTTCCTCGTAAATACACTTTGATCGGCGCGATCTTTGCTGTATTCCTCTGGATCATCATGTCCCTGGGCTTATCCTACTATACGTCCAACTTCGGTCGTTATTCGGTGATCTACGGATCTCTCGGAGCCTTGATGATCATGCTTCTATTTCTGTATTGGAGCGGGATCGTTATCGTATTGGGCGGAGAGCTTGCTCATATTCTTGCAATGCGTAGCCAAGGAAGATATGATTTTGACGTTCCTCAATAAAATACCATACTACAAATCAAGGACCCACGGACAGAGGAGTCATCTTTCCGCGGGTCCTTAATTTTTAATGTCTTCTAAAGCTTTTGGATCACTTTGTTCTCCAGCGAGGAAAAGAAAAACATTTTTTCTTAAAACTTTTGGATGAGATTATAGATCCCTTCAAATCGAAATGGTTGTCCGTTGACAAAACATCCGAATCCAATCCTTTTCTGGCGAAATATATTGTTTATTCTTTCGTCGGCCTATTTTGCCCTTCCCGCACATACTGCTGGATCGCATCACAAACATATTGTGCCGTCCCTTCGCCAAATCTATCCAAATTTTGTTTGAACTCATCATTTTGAACATATCCAAATCCGATCGACGAAAACACCCCCGGTGAACAATCAAAAGAATACTCACAAAGATGCTGATGTAATGCTTTGGCTAAAATTACATTCTCTTGAGAGATCGCCGGCATCCCATCCGATAGATTTTTTGCAAAAGCGAAAAAGATCCGGTTGAAACCCTCTGTGATTTCCTGTTCTCTTCCCTTTTGTTTCTCGATCGCCTGTTCAATTACTTCGCTGCCATATTGATCGATCGCCGCCTGCTTATATTTTTCATTATCCTCGTATCGAAATCCATTGAATTTTTCTTTTGTTGACATTTCGATTCTCCTTTCATAAGAACTTATCGTCGTTTCCAATGTGTCTATCAATGTCAGGAGTTTCTGTTTTTGGTTTTGTATCAAAGTAAGTTGTTTTTTCAGATGAATCAACAGGCTTTTATCTTCCGTTGTAAGCAACGATTTGATCTGCTTCAGTGAAAATCCCAAATATTTGTAGAACAAGATCGTCTGCAACAACGACATATCCTCTTCCGAATAATATCTATAACCGTTTTCATTTTTCTGCGGACTCAAGAGTCCGATCTGATCATAATGGTGTAAAGTGCGCACCGATACACCGCTGATCTCACTCACTTTTCTTATTAAATACATTGCGAACCTCCTAACGATACGAAGTATATACTATTACGTAATGTGATAGTCAAGTCTTTTTTTTTGAAAAATCTTCGTAAAACAACATAGATCCTACTGATGATCTCATATTTTATTTAAAATGGCAAATCTTGTGATCTTCTATCACAACAGATCCTGTCCTATCGATATTTCTACGAGTGAACTTTCGATCCGAACACATTGTTCTTTATAGACGGGATGCTTTCGTCTCAAATGATTCTCTATGGCTAATAAAATAGACTACCTGCCGTACAGATAGTCTTTTCAACATTCACTTGGTGTATGGTATTCATCTTTCAAAACACATTATACGATCTTCCAGATCAAATTCGCAAAATGACCTATGATCACGACAATAAACAATGTGAGCAGATTGACCATATTATTAGACATCCACGAATATCCTTCGACATGGCTTTGATCGGCATAAAGCTTTTTATCGCTCAAAGCTCCCTCTTTTGTAAGATATTTTCTCTGGAACATCGCCCCCAGAACACTATCGATCAATGTTCCCGCAAAACCCATCAGGGTAACGAATATCACACCCTTATATCCAAACCGCGGGAAGGAAAGCAATGCCAACAAAAAACCTCCGACCAGACCTGCGAGCAATCCACCCCAACTGATCCCTCCCGAGACCCCACGCTGAATATTTTTTCCGGTTATAATGCTAAAAACCCTGCCTTTTCCAAGCACTCCAAGCTCAGAAGAAAAGGTATCCGCCGTTGCAGCCGCAAAGACTGCAAAGCATAGTAGTGAAAGGATAGCGGCATCCGGAGAAAAATATCTCCACCAAACCAAAATGCAAGCAGGTAAAGAGTTGCACACCACTTGAAGCCAAGTTCTTGCACCACCGGATTCTTGAAATCGATCCGCCTCGATCTTTCGCTCATTTTTGATCTTACTCACACTGCTCCCCAGCAGATAAAAAGCATATAAACTTAGAGCGATCCATATATCACCTAACAAATATAGCATTACTGCAGTTATGATCGCAGCAACTACCCCATCCGATGTCAATAATCTCAACTTAAGGCTTAACAAAAGAACAAAGATAGAAAACGCAAAGTAGATGAAAAACCATCGATCTGCATAATAAAATGTCAAAGTAGAAAACATTGCCGATCCTAATGGCAATGTCAAATTATCGATCCCTTTGCTCCCTGCCGCCTCAATAAATGCGGACAAAAATCCGTTGCACAGACCGATCAGAATGATCATCCCTATACCGATCTGCGTGATCTTCTCCGCCTCCCCGACAGTGAGTAGCACGATGACCGTGACCGACATCGCAACGATAAAAACTATCATGCTCCCTGCCAAAGTCTTCTTCGGCGCAAAATAATAAGGCTTTCTCTTTCCGAATTTTGCTCCGATCAACGCGGCAAGACCGTCTCCATAAGCCATGATCAAGATCCCGATCAGCGGAAAAATATCCCATCCGGTCGCAAAACGAATTGCCACCGTCATACAAAGGCTGATAGAATAATATACTGTTCCCCAGCTGTCATCCTGCCTTTCCATCGAAGAGATCAAATTATACTTTCGACTCAATGTATTGATGATGACAAAAACCGCAGGAACAAAGATCGCCGCCTTTACATCGGTAAAAAACTGCGAAATAAATACCCAGTTCCCAACCATAATATGAATGAACTTACGACTCAGCTCTCCTCGATTCTTCAAAGCGACCGTTGAAAAACCGATGACTGCAAAAATATATATAAATGATACTCCGATCAACATTAGATCACTCATTGATTTTCCTAGTAATGAACATTAAAGTCCATCACTTTTTCCTTTCCAGCTTTTTTAACATCCGTTACTTTTACATATTTCATCTATACTTCTCTAGCCGGCTGAGAACTCGTTTTCTCAGATCGCTTTTTGTCTTAGCGCTTGTATAGCATCGTTTTGTAAAGCAGTTATAATTATTTTTTCGCACCTCATCCAAGATCGCCTCATAATATACCGCCGCAGCCGTCACCGGAAAAAGTGCATCTGAATTGAACATATGCAAATTCTGATAAAACTCCTCATAATAAAGTTCCGAGAGCAGAGCCATCTCCTCCCACAGAGCGATCACATTATCTTTGATCTTTCTCCTGCCGGGACCAAGAACGATCCACTTTGACCAAATCGGAACCGATCGGGACAGCTCTTCCAACTCTTTTCTTGTAACGCTATATTTTTTCATAGAGCTTCGAGGGATATAAATTCTATTTCTATTTCTGAGATCCTCTCCGACATCTCTTAGAATATTTGTGATCTGCATAGCGACCCCTAAGGACTCACAAATAGCTTCATATCTTTCATCCGCTCCGTCCCCTCGAAGCATCGGCGCCAACATCAATCCTACTGTACCGGCGACTTTTTTGCAATATCGAATTAAATCTTCTTTGTTTTCTATGATCCGAAAATGGATATCGCTTCGCTGCCCATCGATTTGATCCATCAGGGGTCCCAAAGCGATCTGACGAACTTTTATCGCATTTTCAAATGCGCTCCACCAGGAATATTTTCTGTAATTTGACTCCTGAGACGCTCCTTCAAATAGCGATCTCACTTCATTCTCCAGATCATCAAAATTCTGTAGCATGATCGCTTTACTGGATCTTGTGTCATCCGCCAGATCATCTGCATAGCGACAAAAAGCATAAACTGCCGCGATGTCCAAAAACTTCGCTCGGTCGATTTTCCCAAAAGCCGCATAGAAGCTCGATGCGTACTTTCTCATGATCGCTTCCGCCACTTGATATGATGATCGGAGATTCATGAAAGATCCACTCCTTCCACATCGCGCCGAAGTTCCTCGGCACAGATCTTGCCACTTTGCATAACGATCGGCACACCGGCTCCCGGATGCGTGCTGCTGCCGGCAAAATACAAACCTTCGCAGGAAAGACATTTCGCCTGCGGTCTCAAATGATTGCTCTGCGTCAAAGTAGGTTGCAATCCGAAAGTCGCGCCTCGATAAGCATTGAAGGAATTCATAAAATCGCGCGGTGTAAAAAAGCGTTCTACGGAGATCTTATCTCTCAAATTTTTCAGCGCAGGCAACTTCTCCAAGGTCGAAATCGCGTGCTCTCTATAGTAATTGACGGTCTCATCGTCCCATTCATACTGCGATGCCACCGCATCCGATACCGGAACGAGCAGATAAAAAGAAGATCTTCCCTCCGGCGCCATTGTCGGATCCACATTCGAAGGAATATGAAGATAGACGGACGGCTCTTTAATTTTGCTCCCGTCAAAAATGCTCTCTAAATTCGAATCCAAATCGTCCGCGATGACAAAAGTATGCGCTGCAAGCTCAGGATATATTCCTTCAACTCCCCAATAGAATACAAGACAGGAACAGGAATAATCCATACTGTCTATCTTCGCGTCATCATACTTGCCTTTGACGCCATCCTCCCGAATCAGATTTTTCATCGCGTATGGGAAATCGGCATTACAGATCACATGATCCGTCAAAATTTCTTCGCCCGAAACCGAGATCCCTCTCACTCTGTTATTTTCCGTAATAATTTCTTCGACATTCATCCCATAATGGATCACTCCGCCGAGTTCCTCAAAAAGTTTCGCCATCTGACGAGCCATCGTAAACATCCCACCCTTGATAAACCAGACTCCGTAAAGCAGCTCGATCATCGGTATGATATTGTATAAAGAAGGTCCTTTTTTGGGAGAAACTCCGATATACAGCGTTTGAAAGCTGAGCATCTGTTGGAGGTCTTTGTCCGGTATGAATTTGGACATCATTTGATCTGCGCTGTCAAAAGTTTTTAATTTCAACGCATTCCAAAAAACCTTCGGATTATAAAAATCACGCTTATGCCGAAAAGGTCTCGTGATAAAATACTCCAAGGCGATCTGATAGCGCTTGTAGATCGAGCTAAGATAATCATAGAATCCCTTTGAATTGACAAATCCCTTACTCTCAAAAACACGGTGCAGTTCTTCCAAATCATTGGAAAGAGAATAAAACCTTAGCGGAGAAGAATTAAAATAGACATGATACATCGGATCCAGTTTGACCATCGGGATATAGTCATCCGGATCACGACCTGCGATCTCAAAGATCTCACGATAAACTGACGGCATCATCACCAAAGTAGGTCCTACGTCAAATGAATGACCATCAAATTCTAATCGATGCATCTTTCCGCCGGGAACCTCATTTTTTTCATAGATCTCTACCTGATATCCGGCATTTTGAAGATGAATCCCCGCAGAAAGACCGCCGATCCCGGCACCGATAACAAATACTCTTTTCATGATCCTCCCTCAATAGCGGTTTTACGCGCTCAAAAAATCACTACTAGAATCATCGGCTCGTGTCTCCCTTAAGGGACAATGAATCGCAGTAATGGACAATATTAAAAGATAAATTGATCCCTTCATAGAAAAGATCCTACAAAAATCATACTGAAAAAAAACATAAATGTCAAGACTTGAAAACGATTAGTTGAATACTTACGATAGTGCGTTGGCAAAACAGCTATTCGATTTAGACGGCAGATCATGATCCTTTTGTTGAGAAGTACACCGCTAAAACCCCAGAGTAGATAGACCTCAGCGCTATTGATCTTCATAGATCATGTCATCTAAGAGGAACCACATAGACACTTACACAAAAATCACAAAACGGAGACTTTCGTCTCCGCTACCGGGTCATTATTCTTTTGCTTTGAAATTATAGATCGGTATGATCCGCTTAATGATGTCGACCGTCTCCCCGATATGCTCGGTGATGGCTTCGATCGGCTTGTATGCCATCGGACATTCGTCCAAAGTATCCTTATTGACGGAAGTTGTGTAAATTCCTTCCATCTGTTTTTTGAATTCGCTAACCGTAAAAGATTCCTTCGCTCCTTTTCGAGATTTCAAACGACCCGCTCCATGCGGCGCCGAGAAATTCCATTCCTTGTTGCCTTTTCCGATGCAGATCAACGATCCGTCCCGCATATTGATCGGAATGAGCAATTTTTCTCCTGCCTGAGCCGAAACCGCTCCTTTTCTCAAGATGAGATTTTCGGTATCGATGTAGTTATGGATCGTTGTAAATCGGTCTGACACTTTAAGTTTCATTCCTCGGATGATCTCATCCATCATCGCGATACGATTCAATCGGGCAAATTCCTGCATGATCTTCATATCGTGAAGATAGTTTTCCATATCTTCGCCCTCAAGGTAAGCCAGATCCCTCGGAATATCCGTAAGATTCTGAGCCTTCATTTTTTGGACCTCGGTTTCGATATCCTGTTCTCTTCCCGACTCCTTCAACTCTTTGATCTTCGCACGAATATCCTCGGACGAATTTTTGTTCAAACGCTGGTATGCGAGTTCTTGGTAGTATTTCGCCACTTGAAGTCCGAGATTTCGTGAGCCGGAGTGGATCGTGATATACAATTCGCCGTCCTCATCTTTTCCGGCTTCGATAAAGTGATTTCCGCCGCCCAATGTGCCGAGCGAAAGTTCCGCTCTTCTCAGATTCAATCTCGCATCCTCTTTGCATCGAAGTTCGTCAAGATCGATTTCTTCCATCATCGGATGTTTGGTTTTTCTAATATTCATCCCTGACGGGATCTTCTCATATATCAATTTATCGAGCTGTTGCAATTCGATATGCTTATTTTTCAGATGGATGGTCTCCATCCCGCATCCGATATCGACCCCGACCAAGTTCGGTACGACCTTGTCGGTAATCGTCATCGTAAATCCGATTGTGCAACCGGCTCCCACATGGACATCCGGCATAACGCGAATGGTTGCTCCCTGTGTAAAGTCCTGGTCACAAAGTCTTTCTATCTGTTTGATTGCTTCTTCTTCAACCAAGTTGGCATAAACGATGCCTTCTGATTTCTTCCCTTTTACTGTAATCATAATTTCCTTTCTCGGCTGTTTTTCGGATTATGCTCCGATTGCAAAACAAGGGCATCTCTTGTTTCTCAGCCTAATGGTATTCTTTTTTCCTAATTTTTTCGAGCAATTGTTTCTTTTTGTTGGGAAATTTTCCTCTTGCTCGGGGATAGTACTTATCACATTTTTGGCAATAGCCTTTGTGGCTTGCCTTGCGTCCCTTTTTGCATTCGCCCATCGCGATGTAATGTAAGCAAACCGCTTCTCTCATTTTCGCCATAACTTCTCCTTTTGGGCAACAAAAAAGAGCCTCACAGCTCATCCTTTATCCCTCTATGAAGGAACCTTTTCGAAAGCCCTGATCGTTACCCTGTAATTCATTTTCATTTTGTTCATCACTACTCAGCATGAGTTCCTCCTTCCAAATCCACAAAAATTTATACCATTTTGAAGTATAGCATAAGCAATCAAGCAATACAATAAAAGTCATAAAACTGTAATGTATTTGTGACTTCTCTGTTATGTAAAACGCTTATAAAACTCCAATGATAAATCGTAGAACGGTTTTTGTGCTAAACCCTATAGAAAAAACATTATCAACAATTTGTATCTTGAATAACCATTCTTTGCTTGCCATCTTATAGGGAATGATATCCGTAGGCTATGAATGATCTTTCATTGATCTTTGTATATCCCCCGCCCATGTATAAAACCTCTGAATATTTTTTCTCTCCGCTCAAAAATCAGGTTAGATTCGTAACCTCACCATCCCGCCATTCCATCCGAATTGGAAAGGCAGGGTCTATGGTTTATTTGGTTTTAGTATTAAATAGAAAAATCCGTTGCAAAAACTCTTAACAGCAACATATCATAAAAATTTCATAAAAAGCTGCCACAGAATAATTTTCCGCAGCAGCTTTTTTCTATCGAATTGTAAATGGTGTCAGCTCATCAAAGAATATCACGCCGTCAAAACTTTCCACCGGCGACAGATTTTGAACAAATGCCTGCTCGACTTTTTCATAGCTTTTGGAAAATCTTTCGCCTACCGCACTGAACGGCTGATTGGCAGCAAGATAGCTTTTTGCCTGCTCATCGCCCGATGTTTTAGCGGCCGCAATATCCAAGTACAAAGTTCCTTTCTGCAGCGGCGCCAACAGAGTCGCCAATCGTCCTTCGCTTGTATTCTCAACAAAGAATTCGGTGAGCTCGCTTGTTTTTTCATCTCTTGCCACAAAACGACTCTTTCCGAATTCCGTTGCGATGACAACATAATTGTCGCCGAGCTCGCCGGCTAGGATCTCGCCCATCACTTTTTCCGTTCCGAAAATAGCGCTAGTCTTACTCAAATGTCCGTTGTGTGCTGATAAAAAGATTTTATCATTGTTATGAAATTCCTTCTCATGACCAAGTATCCACATCGTGTTTTCCGCCATGTATCGATCGCGCAAAGTTCCGTATTGATTACCCGAATTTCTGAGCATCGTATTTTGCCATATCACAAGCGCAGCATGCTTTGCGATGTCAAATTCTTTCGCCGATGTTTTTTCGATAATGCTTTCTTTTTCCTTCTCCAGCTTCTCATTGAGCTTTTCCAATTCCGTCAATGTGTCTTCGATCAACTTCTTTGGCAAATCATACATCGTTTCATCGCTGAAATCCCGAAGAAGATTGTTGTAATCCGCTTCCAATGGAGAATGTGCTTTTTTCAAAATATCGAACAAAATTTCTTTGTTGTTGTCGTATCGCTGCATGTCCATTCCGTAGAAGCGTATTTGTTCCTCTTCTTTTTTGTTCTCGTTGTACTTTCTCATAAAATCGAGCACTTTTTCAAGCTCCCGACTCTCGTAGATTCGAAATCCGATTTCTGAAACCGCATCCATCGCATTGCCGTCAGCGCCCGCGATATATTCATTGACTCGATATCCGCCGCCAAAATCGCCTTCGATGACGAATACGGCTCTTCCCTGCTCGATCATTTTTTCAAACACCGTCTGTTTGAGTTCAATCAGTTCTTTGTTGCCATGGGTCGCTTCGCCGAGTGCGATAATTTGTTTCTCTTTCGGATATTCTATTTCATCCACCGACTTGATGTAGCTTTGAAGTACATCGACGTTTATTTCGGGCACTTCGCTTGTTTGTGTCGAAGCGCAACCATTAAGAAACAATATGCCTGACAGGATGATCGCCATCATTTTTCTATTTCCGCTCATATTTTCTCCTTCTGTAAAATATATCCTTCTACTATTGATAAAAATCCACTTCCAAAAATCTCCTCGAATATCTAGAATATCTGGTGAGACTACCATAAGGATATGTCTGATCGCCCAAATCGATCACCTTAGGGATGTTAAATCTATTTCTAAAGCTACACAGACATTACGCCGATCGCCGCCAGCACGATGATCAGTTCGTCCAAAAAAGTTATCATCTTTTGAATCGCCTCATGATGAACGCTTTGGCTTTTGATCTTTTCTCGTATCGCTGTTACTTCGTCTTTGTCAAAAAGTTTTTTCAATCGATTGGCTTTCTCAAGCAAGAATGCGAGAGTCAGTTGCTTTTCATCCGCGTTATCCAAATTCTTTGCACGGATCTGAGATTTTATTTCTTCGACCACCTCAGGTTTCGGCAGATAAATTTTCTTATTTCTCAAAATCCCGCTCGATCTGCTTTCCACATATTGAGCCTGTATCAGATCCTCGCAGACCGATTCCATCAGCTCGTCAAACAGCTTATCCGTCAAGGAAAAGCAGTAATCGCTCGCCAATTGGCTCGTCGTTCTCGGCTTGTCACTCAGATAGCGATACAGCCCCGCCAAATGTGATCGATCTTTTCCCAATGCTTTTTCGACAAAGATTTTGGATTTTTTCTCATCCAATCGAACAATTCCTGCATCGATCAATTCCGTCAATGCCGCACCGACCAAGAGCACTCGCTCATTGCCTAAGGAAGCCAGCTTTCCGTTTTCTCCTAATGTGCAAATGAGATATTCCTGTGTCAACTTTAGATTTTTCATTGTCTTCCCTTTCTACTTAAACTACTGAACTATCTCGCGGTAAACCTTGGAGGTTATTTTATATACAGCGAAATAGCTGAGTGCAAAAATTGCTGTAATGAGCATAATGTTGAATAAAAATC
>JAUNKR010000024.1 GCA_030532705.1 Peptostreptococcaceae bacterium | reverse complement strand
CCGCTCGGGAGCTTTTCAATGATACGATCCATTCCGCTGAGATGCAGAATACGATCAAGTTCGTCTTCTTCAACATCCGCCCCGCCGGTAATATTGTCGATGATGCTTTCAGGGAACAGAATAATATCCTGAAAAAGCGGAGAAAAAAGTTTATAATACTCACATGGTTCAAACTCTCTGTAACTCTTGCCGTCGATCAAAATATCGCCTTCTGTGGGGTGCAACAGCCCCATGAGCATCAGCATCAAAGTGGTCTTTCCCGCTCCGTTGATGCCGACCAACGCCAGTCGCTCTCCTCCCTGAACAGTCAAATTGAAATCCCTGAAGATCCAATCGGAACTCTCCGGATAGCGAAAACCCACCTTATGAAATTCGATTTTCGGACAGATGCATACGTCTCGCTCCGAGGCTTTTCCATACGGTATCTCGTCACTTTCTTCCACATCCAAAAATTCTCGGATTTGATTCATCATCGTGCTGAATGTGATGAGCGCATTGATCTGTTCGACGATCAGATCCATCCACTTCGAAAACTGAAATACCAATCCCAAAAGAAAGACGAATCCGGACATACCGATACCTCCGCGAAACAACATCAAAATAAGATAACCGTACGCGATCAAGTCGCGCAAAAGGACCAATACGGCATTTAGAACGATGGCACTCACCCGCATCCTCGTTTCGCCGAGAAGAAATCGAGAATGTCTTTCATGATAATGCCTGAACTTGTCATAGAGCCAATCCTTCATCCGATAAAGCCTGATATCTTTTGCATACAGACGATTTTCGAGAGTGCGTATGATATAGCTTTCTTTCTTTTCATCATCGCTGCGCTCTTTCATACTACGGTTTACATACTTTCCGACATAAAAACCGTACAGTAAATTGACAGATCCGGAGAACAGAATGACGACGAGCAAAATGAGATCGACATACACGATCGAAGAGGTGAACAGGATCGCGCCGACGACCGCAATGAGCAAATGGGAGATCGTGACGCCGAAGAAATGAATTCCGGGGCCGTCTCCGCTGAATGTTATATTTTTCGCCTTGACCAATTTGCTTTGCACCTGAGGCGAAGTCAAAGTTCGGTAGTGAATACGAAACAGTTTTTCGTTGATCGGAACGGAGTAAAGATAGACCATCGGCCTACTTCCCAGCGCCATAATTAAAGAATTCAGCACGCCGTTGATCGTCTTGGAAAAAATCAAAAGAAAAGCCGGTAAAGCAATTGCATGGAGCAATTCTTTGACATCGCCGCGCCTTTCGAGCACTTCGACCAAGACGCGAGGAATATTGATCTGTTCATAAATATTCAAAATGCTTAACGCGGCAAAAATAGGAATAATGACGAGTCCGAGCGGAAATGTCTTTGTCCATATCTTTATGTAAAACCACATATTGTCGAGGATCCCATGAGACTTGTGCGCCTGTTTGGAAACTTCCATAGCTACCTCCATCATTTATTTTAAAAGCAAATTCATAAATCATCTCGGAAACAAACCTAAGTTAATTTTCAAAATCGATTTGTAAATCAACATCAGTTGATAGAAGAAAACTTTATTCTCTTAAAATTTTATCATAATCGATAATAATTATCAATAAATAAAGATTTTGTCATATGATCATCGTGCCTGTTTCCTTGTAAATGGTTTTCTGGTCTCAATAGGAGCCAAACTACAGTATAAAACGGTATGATTTTTATTTTTTGACGGCAAGTTATTTTGCAAACAGAAAGAGTCCACTACAAATGGAGTGAGTTGACGGAAGCGATACAACACCAATCTTTTGCGACAGCGTGTCAATAGCGGCTCGACAGCATTGTTCTTTTTTTCTCGATATGATATACTTTAAGTAGTTTATATTCATCAACATTAGGAAGGGATCTTCACTCTATCGAATAGGAGGGCACATGAAAAAGTATATCGTTTTGTTGTTGACGCTCTGTGCGGTACTTTTGACGGGATGTCAGAAGGAACAAGGTTTAGAATTTACGAGAACTCAGGATGAGATCGATACGACCTACCAAAGCGGTGATATCGTCGTCAAGATCGCATACAATGTGAAGGATGAGGAAAAAGTTTTTGCTGATATCAAAAAGGATCTCGATACAATCAACAGGTTCCGCAAGATCGACCATTTGATGATATTGGTCAGCGAAAAATATTTGAAGGCCAGCGATGTGAGCGGGATCAACTGCAAGGCGGATTTTATCAAAACCCCTGCTTTCAAAAAAATGCTGATCGGAACCTCCTACGGATTGTATGACAATTGGAAGGTCGAG
This sequence comes from Peptostreptococcaceae bacterium, assembly GCA_030532705.1. Classification (GTDB taxonomy): domain Bacteria; phylum Bacillota; class Clostridia; order Peptostreptococcales; family Filifactoraceae; genus JAUNKE01. The sequence continues at coordinate 27,941 of JAUNKR010000024.1, read as the reverse complement.
GGGCTGTATGGCAATATCTTTTGTAAGGAGGACTCGCAAAAGACCGAATGTTCTTCAACCGATTTTTCTACATATTACAAGACTCATATCTTTTCGCTGTTCGGCGCAAGATTTATCCCGACCTTCTCCAGCGAAGATCAGATCGAGAATCTGCAGAGCGCATCGACCAGCCTCGTAAAATATTTTTTGGATAAAGGTGACAAAGAGAGACTTCTTAACGAAAGCATATCGCTCGATGAGATCCGGCCGTGGGCAGAGGAACATCAGATCGACCTCGCTTATCTGGAGACCGTCTACGACCATGTAAATGATATCAAAGTGAGTGACATCCGTCCGATCGAAAAGCTGATCATCGATACCAAGCGTAATGTCGGCGGATTTTCGATCCGGATCGCCAGTCTGCACGAGGACTATGATGAAGCACAGGACCTGGAGCAGGTGATCAAGGGCTTTGATGAGGAGATCGCAAACAACCTTGCGGCGATCAAAAGGGAGGCGCCAAACTTCTACAAGGATTATGAAAAGGCTTTGACACAGCCGCCAAAGGTGCGATATATCTTCAATGAGGCGGAGAATATGAACTATCAGATGCTCGATACATGGGAGATCACGTTGAAAAATTTGAGTGCGCACATGGCGGAGTACAATCATTTTCTGATGGGCGATTCCTTTAATGCGAACGGTGTCCATGTCGGCAAGCCGATGTGGGTCACGGAGGGAGTGGATCACTATCCGTTTTATATTTACTCAGATGCGTATATTCAGTCAACAAAAGAATGGGTGCTTCCCAGTCTGAAAGAATATAAGGATCCAAGCGGCTCGTATAAAAATAAAACAAAAGAATATAAGCCGTTCCTGACGATCCTGGAAGTATTCGATGCGAATTTTCCAAATGCCTTGACGGATGATTCGATCTGGTCGAATGAGGAGGACCTCAAAAAGATGATCCATATCTTCCATGCCTATGCGGTCGCTTATCGGCAAGAAGCGCATCTTAAATTCTTTCATCCGAGTGATACGGTCTCCGGGCGAAGACCGGTACGCGGTAATCCGGGCATCTCGGCGCCAGATGATCTGGGATACATTGCAAACTTTAGTTTCGTAGCATATCTGATCGAAGAATATGGCTGGGAGAAGATGCTGTATTTTACGGTCCAGGATTTTACGAAGATCACTTTTGAGGAATATTTCGGCAAAAGCTACAAGGAGCTGGAAGCGGATTGGAAAAATCATATTTTGAATAATATCGAGAAAGGGGAGCTCTTGCTTGATCGCTCGGCATAAAGATCGGTCACCGGCTGGACAGGATCCCGAAATTTAGATTTTTAGCATAGCTGTTTTAGGACGGCTATGCTATTTTTGTGCAATCAATTGTAATAGCGGTCAATATTTGGTACAATAACAGTGGAAGCTTGTGCGTATAAAGCGGATGTTCCGTGAGGGACGATCGAAGCGCGGAGCACCGATCAATGAAGAAGGAGAGAAATTATGAGATTAGATAAATATTTGAAAGTATCTCGCATCATCAAAAGACGAAGCGTCGCAAAGGATGCAACAGACTCGGGGATCGTTCTGATCAACGGAAAGGAAGGCAAGGCATCCTCAAGAGTAAAGGTAGGGGATATCCTGGAGATCCATTTTGGGAGCAAGGTGATCAAGGTTCGTGTCGAGAAGCTCATCGAGAGCACGAAGAAGGAAGATGCCGAACTGATGTATACGATGTTGGATTGATGAGGTCGATATGGAAAATAAATTTTTGAAAGATCGGGGATCTTTTCAGTCCTCGGGAGAGGCGGAAAAAATCGTCCCGCAAAAAAAAGAAGCTAAAAAATGGACTGTTTCGAATTTGATCTTGCTGGCGATCCTTGCAGTTATGGTATATGTTACGACAGCGATCGTTTTCAAGTATTTTGCGATCGAACGACTGAAGACGGAGAAGGAGCGTGTGGTCAATGAGCTTGCGGTCACCGGGAAGGAGATCGAGGAGCTGAACGAATTTATCGAGAATGCTCAAGATCCTGAATTTGTCGAGAAGATGGCAAGGGAAAATCTGAAGATGGTCAGGCCGGATGAAACGGTGTATTTTGTCGTAAAATAGGGAGGAAGTATGAAGGTAGCCGGAATAGATATCGGAACGAATTCGATTCGATTGCTCATGACGGATTTTTTTTCGGAAGGGAAAGATCAGTCCGAGTTTAAGAACCGCAAGAAAGAAGTGAAGATCACTCGCATGGGGAAGGGTGTGGATGCGGATCGAATGATCGAGCCGGAGACCTTTCGCTATAATATCGACTCTTTTGAAGAGTTTGTCGAAAAAGCGAGAGATCGTAAGGCGGAAAGGATCTTTGCGATCGGGACCTCGGCACTGCGCGATGCCAAAAACGGCGAGGAATTTGTTGCAGAGGCGGAGCGAAGTACGGGCATCAAGATCAATATCATCAGCGGAAATCTGGAGGCGGAGCTTGGATTTTACGGTGTTTCGCAAGGTGTGAAAGAAAACGGACGCATTTTGATCCTCGATATCGGTGGCGGATCGACCGAATTTGTGATCGGGTCACAGATCGAGGGGATCGTATTCAAAAAGAGCATCGACATCGGTGCGGTGCGCCTGACGGATAATTTTGGAGAGGATCTGTATTCGATGACAAATTTTATTCTGTCAGAGGTCAATGACCTTCGTGATCTGATCGAACGCTATACGGTGAAGCAGATCGTCGGCATCGGCGGAACGATCAGCACGGTATCTGCGATCAATCTCTGTTTGGCTCCCTATGATTCGGATCGTGTGCACAACAGCAAGATCTCTTTGAGTGAGGTGGAATGTATCCTGCGCTCTTTGTCGATCCTAAGTCTGGAGGAGAGAAAAAAAGTCGTCGGACTTCAGCCTGAGCGTGCAGACATCATCGTGGCAGGGGTCAACATCCTGCTTGGGATCATGAACAAACTCCATATCAAAAACCTTACGGTCAGTGAGTATGATAATTTGGAGGGGTTGATCTACTACTACTTGAGGAATGAATGATGAAATACTATGATGTGGTCGTTGTGGGAGCGGGTCCTGCAGGGATGATGGCATCGATCGAAGCGAGCCGTAACGGATGTCGGGTCGCATTGGTCGAGCGCAATGACCTTGCGGCAAAGAAACTAAAGATCACCGGCGGTGGAAGATGCAATATTACGAGCAATATTGACATCACCGCCTTTTTTGACAAGATCCCGCACAACAGCAAATTTTTATATAAGGCTTTCAAAGCATTCACCAATAAAGATCTGCTCGACCTTCTGGGGAGAGAGGGCATTCGTTTTCGATCGGAGGGGACAAAAGTATATCCAGTCTCGGATCGCTCGGAAGAGGTGATCGAGACCTTTTTGAAGCTGCTCAAAAAACAGCATGTCGATCTTTATGTAAGCACGATGTTCAAGGATTTTTTGTCTAATGAAGAAGGCTATCGAGTGAAAACGAGTAAGGATGTTTTTCAAGCGAAGGCGATCATTCTGGCATCCGGAGGAAACAGCTTTCCGGCGCTGGGTTCGGACTGGAATATTCATAGGCTCATGGAGAAATGGATCAAGATCCAACCGCCGCTGCCTGCGCTCGTGCAGATCCATTCCAATTCGGATTGGATCACGGGTTCGATGGGGATCTCGTTGGAGGATGCCGTGCTGACGATTTGGGAGAGGGACAAAAAGCTTTATCACTTTCGGGGCAGTATGATCTTTACGCATCGTGGGGTGAGCGGTCCGATCGTTTTGGATGCGAGCTCCAGGATCTCGGGCAAGGATCTGAAGGAGATCCGTTTGAAGATGGATCTGTTGCCCGATATGGAGGAGCAGGATCTGCTGAAGCTTTTGAAAAGCAAAGAGGATCGAAGTCTCGTGAGCAAGTTTTCGGATCATCTCCCGAAAAATCTGTTGCGTAATATTTTTGCGGACATCGATGAAAAGACGGATTTCAACAATCTCAAAAAAGCGGAGCTCAAAGCGTTGATCGATCGGATCAAAAATGCGAACGCGAGTTTGACAGGGCTTGGGACGATCAAAGAAGCGATCGTGACAAGGGGAGGAGTCGATGTCAAGGAGATCGATCCTTCGACGATGGAGCTCAAAAAACTGGAGAACATCTTTGTGGCAGGCGAGATGATCGACGTCGATGCGTTCACAGGCGGATATAATCTTCAGATCGCCTTTTCAACAGGTGCGCTTGCCGGAAGGAGCGTAGCAAAGAAGATCGTTGGATCGATGATCGGATGATAGGAGCAAATATTTTGCTTAAAAAGAGCTTTTTGATCAAGGATCATTTTTGAAGCGGATCCTTCGGGCGCAAATAAGTGCTACGAAGGGGAGTAATTATCGTTTATGATATTGACAAAAGCTTAGAATGAACGTAAAATAAAATTTTGTAAGCATAAAAAATTTTACTTTGAAGCAGAGGTTTTTCGCCATAGTTCTTATGAGCGCGGAATGCTCTGTTTGTCAGTATTTATAAGTATTCATCGAGGGGCTGAGCTTGATGGATGATCATAGGGTCTCAGTCGGATCGCTAAGAGTTGGAGGAAAATGATGGACAAAACTTTGATCGAGCTGGTCGATGTAAACAAAATTTTTGAAGATGACGGGAAGCAGGTATTAAACAATATCAATTTAAAAATTCAAGAGAAGGAATTTGTCACGCTCCTGGGTCCATCGGGTTGTGGAAAGACTACGACTTTGCGCTTGATCGGAGGGTTTACCAATCATACATCGGGAGAAGTGCTTTTTGACGGCAAAGACATCAGTACATTGCCTCCATACAAAAGACAGATCAATACGGTCTTTCAAAAGTATGCGCTGTTTCCTCATCTGAATGTCTATGAAAATATTGCTTTCGGACTTCGTATCAAGAAAATGGACGAAAAGACGATCAAGCAAAAGGTTCAAAAAATGCTCAAGCTTGTAAATCTCTCAGGCTTTGAGAATCGAAAGATCCAATCTCTTTCGGGTGGGCAGCAGCAACGTATCGCGATCGCAAGAGCTTTGATCAATGAGCCGAAGGTCCTTCTGCTGGACGAACCGCTCGGGGCATTGGATCTCAAACTGCGTAAGGACATGCAATATGAACTTAAGACGATGCAACAGGAGCTAGGGATCACATTCGTATATGTAACGCATGATCAGGAGGAGGCGCTGACGATGTCGGATCGTATCGTCGTGATGAACGAGGGAAAGATCCAGCAGATCGGAAGCCCGGTCGATATTTACAATGAGCCGATCAATCGATTTGTCGCGGATTTTATCGGTGAAAGCAATATTTTTTCCGGTGTGATGATCGACGACTACCGCTCGCGGATCAACAATGTCGAATTTGAATGTGTGGACAAGGGCTTTGATAAAAATGAAGAGGTCGATATCGTCATCCGTCCGGAGGATGTGGTGATCATCGATGCGGCGGGAGCGAAGATCAAAGGTTTGGTAACGGATGTCGTATTTAAGGGCGTGCACTATGAGATCATCGTAGTGGATGAATTTGATAATAAGGAATGGATGATCCATTCGATCAATGATGCAAAAGTGGACAGCATTGTCGGCTTGACTTTCGAGCCCGAAGCGATCCACATCATGAAGAAGGGAGAGCCGACGATTGAAGAGTAGGAAAAATTATCTGTCCATCCCATACATCGTTTGGGCAGTCGTGTTCACGGTAATTCCTCTGCTTATCATCGTGGTCTATTCATTTGCTAAACGTGATGCATTTGGAAACATCGTGTATGAGTTCACTTTGGAGAATTATAAAAATTTCTTCACGCCGATCTATCTCAATGTACTTTGGCGCTCGATCAAACTATCCTTTTACAGCACGGTGATCTGCCTGATCATCGGCTATCCGATGGCCTTTATTATCGCCAGAGCAAAAGGAATGAAACAAAATTTGATGGTTCTGCTTTTTATCGTACCGCTTTGGACGAATTTTTTGCTCCGTACCTATGCTTGGATGGGGCTTCTTCGAGAGCAGGGGATCATCAATGAAGTGCTGATGAAACTCGGGATCATTTCGGAGCCACTGCATCTTTTATACACCAACAGCGCCGTGATCTTGGGAATGGTCTACAACTTCTTGCCATTTATGGTACTGCCGATCTACTCGGTGCTTGTTAAAATGGACAAAAGCCTGATCGAAGCGGCGCGCGACCTCGGAGCAAACGAAGTGCGTGTTTTCCGCTCCGTGATCTTTCCGCTCAGCTTTCCGGGCGTTGCGACCGGGATCGTGATGGTATTTATGCCGGCGGTCTCGACCTTTGTTATCTCTGACCTGCTTGGCGGAGGACAGACGATATTGCTCGGGAACTTGATCCAGAATCAATTTATCGCCGCTCGAAACTGGCAGTTCGGTTCTGCGGTATCCGTATTGATGATGATCATGCTGATCGTCTCGATGACTTACTTTGCGAAACATAGTTCGAAGGACGGAGGTGGTAAATTATGGTAAAACTCAAAAAAGCATTGGCCATGATCTACAGCCTGCTGATCTATTCTTTTTTATATATCCCGATCATCGTGATGATCGTATTTTCGTTCAATGATTCAAAATATCGCGTGGATTGGAGCGGTTTTACATTCAAATGGTATTCGGATCTTTTTTCCAATCCGGAGATGCTGTCGGTGATCTATACGACAATCCTGGTAGCGGTGCTTTCTTCAGTGCTTGCAACGATCATCGGTACGATCACGGCGATCGGAATCGACCATCTGAAACCGAAATACAAGACGCTTTTCATCAATTTGAGTTATATTCCCATGATCAGTCCGGATATCGTGATTGGGATCTCACTATTGACGCTCTTTGTGATGATCAAGCTTCCACAAGGGATGGTGACGCTTATTCTGGCGCATATCACTTTCAATATCCCTTATGTGATCTTTGCGGTATTGCCGAAGCTTCAGCAATTGGATCCGCATTTGGAGGAAGCGGCGCTCGACCTTGGAGCGACACCGACACAGGCATTTTGGAAGGTGGTTTTCCCGGAGATCATTCCGGGGATCTTTACAGGGGCATTGCTTGCTTTGACGATGTCTCTCGATGACTTTATCGTCAGCTTCTTTACGACAGGATCGGGGGTCACGACCTTGTCGATCAAGATCTACTCGATGACGAAGCGGGGCGTTTCGCCGATGATCAATGCTTTGTCCAGTATTCTTTTTATGGTATCTATTGTCATTCTGTTGGCAATTCAGTACAAACAATATCGTGAAGACGAAAAGAAAAAAGCAGAGATGCTTCTTCGTCAGGGCGACTAATCAAAGGAGAAGAGAATTGAAAAAAGTTTTAGCAGTAATGATGCTGTTCGTCATGCTGATGGTAGTGGGATGCTCAGGTGATGAAACGGCGAAGGCGACATTGAATGTGTACAACTGGGGCGACTATATCGATGAGGAAGTGATCCGTGAATTTGAAAAAGAATTCAATGTGAAGGTGAACTATGAGATTTATGCGAACAATGAAGAGATGCTTGCAAAGATCAAAGCGGGCGGAACAGCATATGATGTGATCTTTCCTTCCGAATATATGATCGAGTACATGATCGCATCCGATATGCTCAATGAGCTGGATTACTCCAAGCTTCCAAACTACAGCAATATCGATGATCGATTCAAAAACCTTGAATACGATCCGGAAAACAAACATTCGGTACCATATATGTGGGGAACGATGGGGATCGTCTATAATACGAAGATCGTGACAGAGCCTGTGACTTCATGGGATATGCTTTGGAATGAAAAATATGCGGGCAAGATCCTTATGCTCGACTCTTCCAGAGACTCTCTGGTACCTGCACAAAAGAAATTGGGCTTCTCGATCAATACAAAAAATCTTGACGAATTGAATGCGGCAAGAGATGAGCTGATCAAGCAGAAACCGCTAGTAAGAGCTTATGAGGTCGATGCATATAAGGAGCAGATGATCGTCGGAGAAGGAGCGATGGCATTGACATGGTCGGGAGATGCTTATCTTTTGATCTCCGAAAACCCGGATCTTGCATTTGCGGTGCCGGAGGAAGGAACAAATCTTTGGTTCGATGCGATCGCGATCCCGAAGGTATCCAAGAATGTCGACCTGGCACATGAGTTCGTAAACTTTATGATGAAACCGGAGATCGCTGCAAGAAACAGCGATTACCTCAAGTTTTCTTCTCCGAATGCAGCGGCAGTGCCTTTGCTACCGGAAGAAGATGCGAAAAATGAAAATCTTTATCCGCAGGGAGACATCATGTCTTTGGGAGAGGTATTCCTTGACCTTGGCGAATTTACAGTAGAATACGACAGAGCGTGGACAGAGATCAAAGCGTCTTAAGAACTTTTATCCGATCAAAGATCCGCCGGATCGATGAAAAGAGAAATAAGATCTGAATAATTTTGATTTGAAAGGCTGAATTTTTTCAGCCTTTTTTGGAAGGAGAAAGCATGGGACAATTTGGGCATGGAGCGGATAGTTTGCAAATGATGGAGCGATATGGCGTAAAAGAATTGATCGATCACAGCTCGAATGTGAATATCTTTATGCCGGGCAAGGTCAAAGAGATCCTTCGCGATCTGGATCCCCAAGAGCTTGCAAAGTATCCGGATATCCATTACTCCCATCTTCGAGCGAAGCTGTCCGAGAAGTATCGTATCGATCCGAGCCATATCATCGTCGGCAACGGGTCGACGGAGCTGATTTTTTTGCTCACGAGACTGCCGGAGATCCGGCGCATCGGGATCGTCCATCCTACCTTCGGGGAATATGCGCGAGCAGCCGAGCTTTCGGGGAAGGAGCCGGTTTCGTTCTACTATGATTCCGCGTTTCGGATCGATCTGAAAAAGATGGATCTCACAAAGGTCGACGCGCTTTTTATATGCAATCCGAACAATCCGTCCGGTAATACAAATCATTTGAAGACATTGCTTGACAAGGCGAAAGCGCAGAATGTCCTTTTGATCGTTGATGAGACCTTTATGGACTTTGCAGAGGATCAGAGCGGATCGCTCTTGCCCTATGTTCAGGATCATGATGATCTATTCGTGCTCAAAGCGGTGACCAAATTTTATGCGATGACGGGTGTGCGTCTGGGTTATGGATTTTGCTCGCCAAAATGGATCGATCGCCTTTGGAAGATCAAAGAGCCGTGGACGATCAATGCTTTTGCGGAAAAACTCGTCGACGCGATCTTTGATGAAGATTTTGAAAGAAGATCGGTCACTTTTTACAAAGAAGAGATCGTTTGGATGGAAAAGGAGCTTTCCAAGATCGAGGGCCTCAAGATCTATCCGACCCAAAGCAATTATTTTTTGCTCCGTCTGCCATCTCATCTTTCGGCAAAGGAGCTCAAGGAACGAATGATCATTCGTCACGGGATCTTGATCCGTGACTGTTCCAATTATCAAGGACTGGATACTCATCATATCCGAGTCAACATCAAGGAGAGAATGTATAATAAAATGCTGATCGAAGCATTGCAAAAGGAGATAACGATAGGATGACAAAAAAAGTTATGATTCAGGGCACTTCGTCAGGTGCCGGCAAAAGTATTATTTCTACAGCACTGTGTAGAGTGTTCACATCGGACGGGCATCGTGTGGTGCCTTTCAAACCGCAAAATATGGCACTGAACAGTTTTGTGACTTCGGAAGGACTTGAAATGGGACGCGCTCAGGTAGTGCAGGCGGAGGCATCCGGCAAAAAGCCGACCGTCCACATGAACCCGATCCTGCTTAAGCCGAGCGGTAACAATCTATCGCAGGTGATCGTTCAAGGAAAGATCTGGGCGAGCATGGACAGTACGACTTATCGCACGAAGAAGGTATCCCTTCTGCCGACGATCCAAGAATCCTACGATATTTTGGCAAAAGACAATGATCTGATCGTGATCGAAGGAGCCGGCAGTCCGGCAGAGCTGAATATGATGGAGAATGACATCTCCAATATGGCATCGGCGGAGCTTTTGGATGCACCGGTGATCTTGGTGGCGGATATCGATCGAGGCGGTGTGTTTGCGTCGATCTATGGAACGATCATGCTGCAAAATGAAAAGGATCGTGAACGGATCAAAGGGATCATCATCAATAAATTCAAGGGAAGAAGAGAATTGCTCCAGCCGGGCATCGAGGAGATCGAGCGATTGACCGGCAAGCCGGTGCTTGGAGTTCTCCCTTATACTCATATCAACTTGGAAGATGAGGATTCCATCACGGAGAAGACTCATTGGCAGGGAAGTCCTGACAACAATATCAACATCGAAGTGGTAAAATATCCGCATCTGTCCAACTCGACCGACTTTGAGGTCTTGCGCCACATGGATGGAGTCAATATCCGTTTTGTCGAGCTGCACGAAAACTTTACCGATCCGGATCTGATCATTCTGCCGGGAACAAAAAATACGGTCTTTGACCTGAAATCCCTCAAGAATAGCAAATTGATCGACCAACTTTATGATCTGAACAAAAATAAGAAGGTGCCGATCATCGGGATCTGCGGAGGATTCCAGATGCTTGGCAAGCTGATCCGAGATCCGCATCATCTGGAAGATTTTTCGGATGAGATCGAGGGACTCGGTTTCCTGAACCATGTGACGACCTTTGAGCATGGGAAAGTGACGACACAGGCGAAAGCGAAGATCCAGTCGTTTGAGGTCGACGAAAACAGTCCTTTCTTCGGGCTGAGCGGAATGGAGGTCAGCGGCTACGAAGTACACAGCGGGAAGACAGTCGCAGACAAAGAAAAAGATACCGTGTTCACAAAAGTCTGTGAGATCTTGGGTGAGGCACGTGATCATGTCGACGGGATCATCAGTCCCGACGGCAATGTGGTAGGAACTTATTTCCACGGCGTATTCGACAATTCCAACTTCACGGGAACATTGATCAACAACCTGCGCAAGAAAAAAGGATTGGAAGCAAACAACAACAGCTTCAACTACGAAGAGTTCAAAGAAAAGGAATTTGCTAAACTGGAAGCATTGTTCAGAGAAAATGTGGATGTTAAGAAGATCTACGAGATCCTAAAATAAAATGGATCAACGATCAAAATGAAATTAAAATTCAAATGAATTTCACTAAAAGGCTCCTTTCTTAAAGGGGTCTTTTTCTTTTAGAGGACGACAGGAAGAAGACCTTGATATTCAAGAGCATCTTTCTGCGACAGAAAGACAGCCTTATTAGAGTCCATGCTTATAAAAGTGAAAGTTTCGTATGATTAACTGACGAAAAGGAAGAAAGGTGATATAATAAAAAACAAGTCCGACAAATTAAAAGGTTGGAGGGCATGGGATGTGTAATATTGATCTTGGTCTTGGAAGATCGCTTTCGTTTCTCATCTTTGCTTGATCGATATGGATGGGGATCCGTCGCAATGTAGAAGGAAGGGTCGCCTTATTCACCTAGAGTGGACCCTCAAATATCATTTCAAGCAGAAAAAAACTCAAGTGGTTGAAGCTGTGAGATCAAGAAAAACAAAGAAAGATGAATGATATAGAATAGGAGTTGTTATGGTTGCTAAATTAAGGGATCCGGTGAGCGCGATCAGTCATTATATCGGAGCGGGACTTTCGGTCGTTGCGATCGTTGTTGTGAGTTTGTCGCGGGTATTTGGTTTTGAAGTTACGATATTGAATATGGTCTCGACTTTGGTATTCACCTCGTCGATGTTTTTGCTTTATCTGGCGAGCGGTCTGTATCACAGTGTCAATTTTACGGGCAAAAAACTGATGATCTTCCGAAAGATCGATCACTCGATGATCTATGTGCTGATCGCGGGATCGTACACGCCTTTTTTGCTGGCGATGAGTGATCGAAAGATGGGAGTCATCCTTTTGGTCATCATCTGGACGTTGGCGCTGGTCGGTGTCGTGCTGAAGATCTTTTTCTTCAATATGCCTAGAGCGGTCGGTACGGGAATGTATATCGCATTGGGATGGCTGGTGATCTTTTTTGCGAAAGATATTGCAAGGATATTGCCTCTATGGGCGCTGATCCTTCTTGTAGCAGGCGGCATCAGCTATTCGATCGGGGGTCTGATCTATATTCTGAAAAAACCTTCTTTTAAAAAGGTGAACTTTCACGATATATTCCATTTCTTTGTATTGGGCGGGACGACAGCACAATTTTTTTCGGTATACTTTGGTATTCTTCTGGCAAAGGGTGCATAGCGGATCCGTTCAAAATCAAAGCACAAAAAATGTATAATATCAAGAGTTAGAATAGAAAACTTTTTCCTTGACAATAAAATACTTATTGTACTATAATGTAGTTGTACATAAGGAGAGGTGCGGTTGAATAGGTAACGTAAAAGTGCTAAGGTTGGGAGTGCTGATATTTTGCGTGAATTTGTCCATCGCCGAAGGAGCATGTAGACCCTGATGCATGTAACCTGGTATGCAAGCAAGAGCTTGCTACTGTCATAGTATGTCTATGGAGCGCTGTTTATGTCCACTTGTGTGGCATAGGCGCTTTTTTTGTATTTTATTTTAAGGAAGGAAGGAGTATGGTATGAAGTCGATTATTCGATTGAGAATGAGTTCTCACGATGCACATTACGGAGGAAATCTTGTAGATGGTGCCAGAATGCTTGGACTGTTCGGTGATGTTGCGACAGAGCTTTTGATCCAGCACGATGGTGACGAGGGTCTGTTCAAGGCTTATGAATCAGTAGAATTTATGGCTCCGGTCTATGCGGGAGACTATATCGAAGCGGTCGGAGAGATCGTACAAGTGGGCAACAGTTCAAGAAAGATGGTTTTTGAAGCACGAAAAGTGATCGTTCCGAGAACCGATATCAGCGACTCTGCTGCAGATGTTCTGGCTGAGCCGATCGTGGTTTGCAAGGCGGTAGGAACTTGCGTTGTTCCAAAAGACAAACAAAGAAATAAAAAATAAATTTGGGAGGGTTTTATGAAAGGAAACAAATACGGTACACACAGAGTAATCGAGCCAAAAGGTGTTTTGCCTCAGCCTGCTCTAAAAATCGACAACACAATGGAGATCTACGACAATGAAATACTTATCGATGTAAAGGCACTAAATATTGACTCTGCGAGCTTTACTCAAATCGAAGAAGCTTGTGGCCACGATGTAGAAAAGATCAAAGAGATGATCCTTTCGATCGTAGCCGAAAGAGGTAAAATGCAAAACCCTGTGACCGGTTCAGGCGGAATGCTTATCGGAACAGTTAAAGAGATCGGAAAAGATCTTGTTGGAAAAACAGATCTTAAGGTTGGCGATCGATTGGCGACTTTGGTATCACTATCCCTTACTCCGCTTAAGATCGAAGAGATCATCAAGATCCATCCGGAGATCGACCGTGTAGAGATCAAAGGACAGGCGATCCTTTTTGAAAGCGGTATCTATTCCGTACTTCCTGATGATATGTCTGAAACATTGGCATTGGCAGCTCTTGACGTTGCAGGAGCACCTGCTCAAACGGCTAAACTTGTAAAGCCCGGTGATTCGGTAGTGATCCTTGGAGCAGCAGGAAAATCCGGTATGATGTGTGCTTATGAAGCGAAGAAGAGAGTAGGCCCTACCGGAAACGTGATCGGTGTTGTAAGAAAAGAATCTGACATCAAGAAATTGATGGATGCAGGTTTCTGTCACAAAGTAGTTGTTGCAAGTGCAGTAATGCCGACAGAAGTTTTGGATAAAGTACTTGAGGCAAATGGTGGCGAGGAAGTGGATATCGTGATCAACTGTGTAAACATCGAAAACACAGAGATGACTTCGATCCTTCCGGTGAAAAACGGTGGAATCGTATACTTCTTCTCAATGGCAACTTCTTTCACAAAAGCGGCACTTGGCGCAGAGGGCGTTGGCAAGGACGTGAACATGATCATCGGAAACGGATACACAAAAGATCATGCGGCGATCACATTGGAAGAGCTTAGAGAATCCAAAGAGCTTAGAGAGATCTTTGAAAAGCAGTATGTTTAATAACGAAGGGATTAAAGAAATAAAAGGAGAATGTTATGAAGGTTAATAGAAGACATGAGTTGTTCCCAAATGTAACGGATGAGCAGTGGAATGACTGGAAATGGCAGGTAAGAAATAGGATCGAAACAGTGGAGGAGCTTAAAAAATATATTCCTTTGACTGAAGAAGAAGAAAGAGGAGTTACCGAGTCGCTAAAAATGCTACGTATGGCGATCACTCCATACTATCTTTCGATCATCGACCCGAACGATAAAAATGACCCGGTAAGATTGCAAGCGATCCCGACTGCTTGTGAAGTGAACAGAGCACCGGAAGATGAGGAAGATCCGCTTCATGAAGACGTGGACTCTCCAACTCCAGGACTTACTCATCGTTATCCGGACAGAGCGCTCGTATTGGTTACTGACCAATGCTCGATGTACTGCAGACATTGTACAAGAAGAAGATTTGCGGGACAAAATGACTCTGCGGTTCCAATGGAAAACATCAAGAAAGCGATCGAATACATCAGAAATACACCACAGGTAAGAGACGTACTTCTTTCCGGCGGAGACGCACTTTTGATGAGCGACGACAGATTGGAAGCGATCATCAAGGAGCTTCGCGAGATCCCTCATGTAGAGATCATCCGTATCGGAACAAGAACACCGGTCGTTCTTCCTCAAAGGATCACCGACGATCTTGTAAATATGCTTAAGAAATACCATCCGATCTGGCTGAACACACATTTCAACCACTCGAACGAGATCAACGAAGAAACTTCAGCAGCTTGCGAAAGAATGGCAAACGCAGGGATCCCTCTAGGAAACCAATCCGTTCTTCTACGTGGCGTAAACGACTGTCCACATGTAATGCTTAAGCTGGTAAACGATCTTGTAAAGATCAGGGTAAGACCTTACTACATCTATCAGTGCGACCTTTCACTCGGACTATCTCACTTCAGAACATCCGTATCAAAAGGTATCGAGATCATCGAAGCGCTTAGAGGACATACTTCCGGATATTGCGTACCTACATTCGTTGTTGATGCACCGGGCGGTGGTGGAAAGACACCGGTAATGCCGAACTATGTGATCTCTCAAAATCACAACAAAGTGATCCTTAGAAACTTTGAAGGTGTTATCACAACTTACCACGAGCCTGAAAACTATACTCCGGGATGTACTTGCGATGTATGCACAGGAAAAGAGAAGATCCACAAGGTGGGTGTTGCAGGCTTGCTAAACGGCGAGAGAGAAACATTGGAGCCGGTAGGACTTGAAAGAAATCAAAGAGGAAACCACTAATCAATGCTTGATTTGATTGCAAAGCATAGATCCATTTCTTTTATAGGAATGTCTAAAAATGCAGGAAAAACAACAACATTAAATTTCTTTATAAATGAGGCCAGGGGCAATTTTGCCCTTGGTCTGTCATCTATTGGACGTGATGGCGAGACGACGGATCGGGTGACGGGAACCTACAAGCCTCGAATATACATATATAGTGGAACGATCGTTACGACAGCGGCCGCCTGTCTCAAGCTTTCGGATGCGACGCTGGAGATCTTGGAAGTGACCGATATCAATACGCCGATGGGAGCGATCGTGATCTCAAGAGCCGTGACGGATGGCTTTATCGAGCTTGCCGGACCATCGACTAACCACCAGACCAAACAGGTGATCCAAAAAATGTTCGCTTATGGCGCGGAGAAGGTTTTTGTAGATGGTGCATTGTCACGCAAAAGCTTCGCTTCTCCATCGGTAGCGGATGCGACGATCATGTCGACGGGAGCAGCGATCTCGAATAACTTTACCAAAGTGATCGAAGAGACCGTGCACAGCTATGAGATGCTGACGATCGACTCGTACAAGGACGAAAAGCTGAAACAAAGACTGAGTGAACTGGAAGCGGATACGGTGCTTTTGGATCAAGAGGAAAATATCCTGTTTTCAGAAGATCGGACGATCATCGGCAATGAGCAGATGATCTCGGAGCAGATCACGGAACAAACGAAGATCATCTACACCAAGGGTGCGATCACGGATGCTTTTGTCGATCTGATGCTTCGTCGCCTCAAGCTCAAAGCAAAGCCGTCGATCCTTGTAGATGACGGAACCAAGATCTTTGTGAGCAAAAGCAACATCGCAAGGCTCAAGGCGAAGGGGATCGGCCTTTATGTACTCAGCGAGATCAATGTGGTCGGGATCACGGTCAATCCTTTTTCCGCCAATGATTACTCGATCAATGCCAAACAAATGATCCAAGCATTGCAAAAATATATTACAATACCAATTTTTGATGTGATGGACAGGGGAATGTGATGAGATTTCTTGACAATCAGCAAAGAAAGAATATAGGCTACGATCATATCATCGAAAATATCAATACGATCAGCAAGCTCGGCGATGACAAAAGACGCGCCCTATCTCCCTACACCAAGAAGGAAGAACAAAAGCTTGTAGATGAATTGTCCAACACGGAGCAGATGATCCGTTTTCTTTCGGAAAAAAGACAGATCATGGATGAGATCACCTATGCGATGTGCAAAGTGAAAGACATCCTTCCGACGCTCAAAAAGATCGGTACGGGGATGATCTTAGATGAGATCGAATTTTTTGAGATCAAGGTATTTTCTAAGACCTGTACGGATATCAAACAATATTATTCCGAGCTGGATCATGATCTGCATTTTGTAGAATTTTTTGATGTCAGCGAAGTATTTTCCTTGCTCGACCCGGCGAATACAGGGTATGAGACCTTCTATATCTACGACGATTTTTCGGAGGAGCTGAAGAGTTTGCGCGATCGGCGGCGAACGATCGAGCAGCAGATCCAATCGGAAAAAGATCTCGATACGAAAAATACATTGTTGATGGATAGGGCGGATATACTGAATGAAGAAGAAAAAATAGAATATGAGATCCGAAAGTCCTTGACGATAGAACTTGAAAAATATGCGGCGGATATGATGCATGATGCAGATCGGATCGGTTATCTCGATCTTTTGATCGCAAAATCGAAATTTTTCTTAGCAACAGGTGCAGTCAAGCCGATCATTCGTTTTGATAATGAACCGATCGTTTTGAAGGAAGTATATAATCCGTACTATGCACAGGTGCTTGAGTCCAAAGGGGCGCAGATGCAACGGCTGGATTTGTCGATCCGTAGCGGAGTCACCGTTTTGACCGGGGCAAATATGGGCGGCAAGAGCATCACGATGAAGACTGTAGCGCTCAATGTACTGCTCGCCAACAGCGGATTGTATGTATATGCAAAGGAAGCGCAGATCCCGGTGGTCGATTTTCTCTATATGATCTCAGATGATCTTCAGAGCATCGACAGCGGACTGAGCACCTTCGGAGCCGAGATGATCGAGCTGAAAGGCATCATCGGCGCAAGTAGCAAAAAGAACGGTCTGATCGTACTGGATGAACTGGCGAGAGGGACCAATCCCGATGAGGGGCGGACGATCGTCAATGCGGTGATCAAATTATTTAATCAGCGGGGATCGCATACCTTTATCTCCACTCACTTCGATGGGGTGGATCTTACGGATGTGACACATCTACAGGTCGTCGGCATCAGTCATGTGGATTTTGATCAGCTGAAAAATTTGGCAAAGAAAAATAGTAAGGAAGCCCTGAGCATCCTGCAGCGATATATGGATTACTCGATCGAAGAGATAGGTGGATCCGACGTACCGAGAAATGCTTTGCAGATCGCAAACTTACTTGGGCTGGAGATATTGGATTTGGAAGGGTTTAACAAAGGAGTAGATTTATGAAAAGCAAATTGAATTTGAATCAGGAACTCGTAGAAAGCTCTCGTGAGATCGCTAAGGCGATCGCAGCCGATACGCAAAAATTCATCGACAATCACTCGACCGTTGCCGTAGAGCGAACGATCTGTCGTCTGTTGGGTATCGACGGGATCAATGATATGGGTGTTCCGCTACCGAATATCGTTGTGGAGAATATCGAGGCAGGCAACGGACTTGGTGTCGGTGCAGCGATCTACATCGGAAATGCAATGCTCAACTACGGACTGACTCCACAGGAGATCGCGGAGAAGGTCGCGGCAGGAGAGATCGATCTGACGACAGTTCCGATGAAAGATCCTTTTGAGATCAAATTGGCGATCGACGAAATAGCAAAAAAGACCGTTAAGACGATCGCGGAAAATCGAAAACAAAGAGAAAAATACTTAGAACAATTCGGTGACAAGAGCGGACCATATCTATATGTTATCGTTGCGACCGGAAATATCTATGAGGATATCACGCAGGCGGTCGCAGCGGCAAAACAAGGCGCGGATATTATCGCGGTCATCCGTACGACAGGACAGTCACTGCTCGACTATGTTCCTTTCGGCGCAACGACTGAAGGTTTCGGAGGAACTTATGCGACGCAGGAAAACTTTCGTTTGATGCGTGCCGCACTGGATGAGGCAGGCGAGGAACTCGGAAGATATATCCGTCTGTGCAACTACTGCTCCGGACTATGTATGCCTGAGATCGCAGCGATGGGATCTTTGGAGAGACTGGATGTGATGCTTAACGACGCATTGTATGGGATCTTGTTCCGAGATATCAATATGAAACGTACGATGGTCGACCAATATTTCTCCCGTATCATCAACGGCTTTGCCGGCGTTATCATCAATACCGGAGAGGACAACTATTTGACGACGGCGGATGCTTTTGAAGAGGCACATACCGTATTGGCGTCCCAGTTTATCAATGAGCAATTCGCACTTGTGGCAGGATTGCCGGAAGAGCAGATGGGACTTGGTCACGCATTTGAGATGGATCCGGAGCTGAAAAACGGCTTCGTCTATGAGCTGGCACAGGCTCAGATGGCAAGAGAGATCTTCCCGAAAGCGCCACTAAAATACATGCCACCGACAAAGTTTATGACAGGGGACATCTTCAAAGGACATATCCAAGATACCCTATTTAATATGATAACGATCATGACAGGACAAAAATTGCATCTTCTGGGAATGTTGACCGAGGCGATCCATACGCCATTTATGTCCGACCGTGCGCTTTCGATCGCGAATGCACAATATATTTTCAACAATATGGAAGATCTTGGCGAAGAACTTGAGTTCAAGAAAGACGGGATCATGCAACAAAGAGCGAACAAAGTCCTTCAGGATGCGAATGCATTGCTCAAAGAGATCGCAAAGAACGGACTGTTCACAACGCTTGAAAAAGGGATCTTCGGTGGGGTGAAGCGACCGATCGACGGAGGAAAAGGTCTCAGCGGCGTTATTATAAAAGACAGCAAGTACTACAATCCATTTATTGATTTGATGTTAAATTCTAAGGAGGTGTAACGATGGGTTCAGGACTTTACTCAATGGATGCAAAAGAATTTGATAAGGATTTGGATCTGACCAAGCTAAAGCCATACGGCGATACGATGAATGACGGAAAAGTTCAGATCAGCTTTACACTGCCGGTTGCCGATTGCGAAAAATCGATCGAAGCAGCAAAGGAATTAGCAAAAAAGATGGGATTGGAAGAGCCTTCCGTAGTGCATCATCACGCATTGGACAAAGAATTTACTTTCTTTGTGGTATATGGCAGCTTGACTCATACTGTAAACTACGATGATATTGTCGTACAAAGTATCGATGTGGACGTCATGGATATGAATGAGGTGGATGAGTATATCAAGCAGAATATCAAACGTAAGATCGTTGTTGTCGGAGCAAGTACCGGGACGGACGCGCATACGGTAGGGATCGATGCGATCATGAACATGAAAGGCTACGCAGGACATTACGGCTTGGAGCGCTATGAGATGATCGAGGCATACAATCTTGGCAGCCAGGTGCCAAATGAAGAGTTCATCAAAAAAGCAAAAGAGCTTAACGCCGATGTACTGCTCGTATCTCAGACGGTAACACAAAAGAATGTTCATATCCAAAACCTGACCGAGCTTGTCGAGCTGATCGAGGCGGAAGGCATTCGTGAGAATGTGGTCCTGCTTTGCGGAGGACCGCGTATTACGCACGAGCTTGCCAAAGAACTTGGATATGACGCAGGTTTCGGTCCGGGCAAATACGCTGACGACGTTGCCAGCTTTGCGGTAACTGAAATGTATAATAGAGCACAATAGCATGATCAAATAAAACAGACGGCTTCTTTTCGATGAGGAAGTTGTCTGTTTTTTGTGGATTTGTTGGGCTTTCATACGAATCTAATAAGCCATAGATGAAAGCATGATCGCTCCGTTCGGATGGAACGGCGGGGGCGCCACTTCCTACAAGGCAGGAATTAAGGAGCGGTCTATTCAAAATACAAATCGTTGAGAGGTTTTCTAATAGGCTTTAGTATCAGATGTCATTCTCGGGGTATCTCATCTTGGGATTTCAGTTTGTACTAGGAGAGATCTTTAGGTGAAAGAGGCGAAAATCGGGATGAAAAAGTCCTGAGCCGATGGGTCAACCATTTGTCTAAATAGATCGAATAGAGAAAGAAAGCGTAGGGATATCTCAGAAGATCACTTCAATACAAAAAAGATCCTGAGCCGATGGCTCAGGATCTTGTATTTTGAGTGTCTATGTTCTAGCAGCCGCCTGAACAGCCGGAGCAACCTCCGCCCGCCTTCACTGCCGGTTCTACATAAATACCTCTTTGACCATCCTGGTCAAAAAACTTAACCGCAAACTCACCGAACTCGTTAACAAGATCTTTTTCTACGATAAAAGTAAAATCTTCTACTTCTACAGCGATATCATTATCTGTCTTCTCATCGATGGATAGGTTAAATTGAGGGCCGCCTCAGCCCATTCCTGCAACGAACAAACGAACAGTCTTATCTGCGATCTCGCGCGATTCAAGAATGCTCTTTAATTCGTGTAAAGCATTTGTATCTACATTGATGCTCATACTTGCTCTCCTTGGTTATAAATTTTTTCTATGGCAATTATACAATATATTTATGAAAATGTCAAAGATATTCTACCAATATACTAGGGATTGGATGACAAAAGTTACTATGTTAGAGAGACGAAGAACCTTCTCGGCCGGAATATTTAGCCAAGAAGGTTCCTTTTTGATCCTATTTCACCTGCTGAAAATACAGCTCGATGGCATTCACCATTCCTCGAACGAGCTTTTCTTGATACTTCGGGTCGGAGAGCAGTTTATCCTCTGCCGGATTGGACATAAATCCTGCTTCAACGATACTGACAGGCACTTTGCACCAGTTGATCCCGCTCATATCGTCTCTTGCAAAAGCTCCTCGATTTTTCGCTTTCGTAAAATGTGCCATCTCATTTGCCAGCAAGGTCGAGATCTTTTTGCTGTTTTTGCTCAAATGAGCAACATAAGGATTTTTTTCGGAAGGGTAGATGGTTGAAATTCCGGAAACCTTGGGATCGTTCACTCCATCCGCATGGATCCTCAAAAAAAGATCGGCATTTGCTTTGTTAGCGATGTCGGCACGCTCTTTGTTGCTGATATTTACATCATGTTTTTCTCGGATCATGATGACTTTGTAACCACGCTCCTCAAGCTTTTCTTTGAGCAGTTTGGATAGCTCCAGCGTCAGAACATATTCCGGTTTTTTAGTTGAAACGCCTGTGGTACCCGAGCTTACTTTTGGCTTCATCGTTTTAGAACCCGGTCCGATCGGCTCTTTTTCGTAATTTCCCTTCTGCTGATGGCCCGCATCGATGCAGATGATCTTTTGCTTGACTTCCTTCTTTTCCGCAGCCGAAGCGGTAGAGAAGTTGCCCAAGACCAATAATGTAGTCATGAGCAGCACAAGAATTTTTTTCATAGACATCCTCCTTTTCTGAGTTGATTATATCACAAAATAAAGTTCGGCGCAGAAATTCCTTTGCGGGAGAATCTGTGATCCGCAGAAGAGCTACTCAATAAAAGAGGAGGATCTCAAATGAATTTGATTGGCGGATCGGCAAGAGCATAAGAACTCGGGGTATCGTTCGATATGGTGGATGTTTGGGATGAAGGATCATTGAGACGATAAAAAATAGATGGTATAATGTGATTAGCGAGATCATTTGGAGGAAGGTTATGAATATACAGATCGATATCAGTAATGTTGTGCTTAGGACAGAACGTTTGATACTTCGTCCTTTTTGTCAGGAGGATCTGAACGATCTATATGACTATGCGTCGGTTGACGGTGTTGGGCAGATGGCTGGGTGGAAACCGCTTGAAAGCAAGGAAGAATCGCAGGTGATCTTGGATCTCTTTGTCTACGGAAGGAAAAACTTTGCCATAGAATATCGTGGGAAAGTGATCGGTTCTCTGGGGATCGAGCAATATGATGAGGCTCGATTTCCTGAGTTTGAGGATAAAAAATGTCGTGAGATCGGTTTTGCGCTTTCCAAAGAGTATTGGGGGCAGGGATTGATGCAGGAAGCGGTGAACGAAGTGATCCGATTTCTTTTTGAGGAGATCGGACTGGATGTGATCCTCTGTGGACATTTTGTGTGGAATGAACGATCCCGGCGTGTTCAGGAGAAATGCGGATTCAAATACTATCGCTCAGGGAAGCGTAAAACGAGTATGGGGACGATCGAAGAAGAAGCGTTTAATATTCTGACAAAAGAGGATCGGCGGTCTGATCACAGAGGGTAGAGCTTACAGTATAAGGAGTGTGCATTGATACAAATTATAGAGATCAAAGAAAATAAAAAGCATTTTTTACCGCTGCTGTTACTGGCGGACGAGCAGGAAGATATGATCGACCGATATATTGAAGACGGCAGAATGTTTGTTTTAGATGATGATGGGATCAAAGGAGAATGTGTTGTAGTAGAATCAAGTGCTGATACAGTTGAGATCAAAAATATCGCCATTTATCCGGATCATCACGGGAAAGGTTACGGCAAAGCGCTGATCGATTTTATCGTGCAGCACTATCAAGGAAAATATTCGACATTACAGGTCGGGACCGGAGAGAGCCCGCTGACCATCCCATTTTATGAAAAGTGCGGATTTATTCGCTCTCATATCGTCAAAAACTTTTTTGTAGATCATTATGACCATCCGATCTATGAAGAAGGGATCCGGCTCATCGATATGATCTATCTGAAAAAAAGTTTGTAAGGATAAGAGAAGAAGACTGAGCATGCGGTTGCTTTTTGTTTTCAAAATGTATTGAGATCCTAAGTTCAACAGGATGAAGCTTCAGCCGGATAAACAGATAATATAAAAAAATGATAGATATCCAACGGATCGAGTTAGAAGGTTAGAAGTTAAGGAGGAGATGTTTATGGAAAAAACATTGGCATTTTTGACGGGGATCATTCTGATCATATGCGGTTTCGTTCTGGACAAGATCATTGTACTATCCATTAGCAGGGTCTTTCTATTCATCTTAAGTCTGGTTTTCTATTTTTGTGGGGAGCATTGGCATATAAGGTCTATCGACCCGGCGAAAGTGTTTTTGGGACATCCTATATTTTGAAAAGTGATATAATAAACTAAACGAATGATACTCATTGTAAGGAGCTGGATGAATGAAGTATTTGGTTTACGGCGGGGGAACGATCGGAACGACATATGCTTGGCTATTGTCACAAAACATGAGGTGGATATCCTCGTTCGACCCGAGAGATCAGAGCAAGCGCCAAAAGAGGTCATGATCCATGTAAAGGATCTGAGAAAACAATCAAAGGAATATGAAAAGATCCTTTATTCTCCGAAACGAATTACAGAAATGAGGACTCAATATGATGGCGTTTTGGTCTGTGTTAATCGCTATGAGCTGAAAGATATTCTTCCGATATTGGCAAAGAGCCAACATTTAGCAAGTTATTTTGCATTTTTACAGAATAATTGGGATCTTAAGCGGGAGATCGAAGCTTTTCTTCCGAGAGAAAAAACAATGGTGGCTTTTCCATCCAGTGTGGGAGGGGGGCGCTCCGAGGATGGTTTGGAAGTGATCGTATTTGACGAAGCAACTCGCCTTGGCGGTGAATGTCAAATGGGGATGAACGACCTGAGCCAAAGTCTTGAGGAAGTCGGGATCAAGACGCATTACGATAAACATATTTACGACTGGCTCAAACTACATTATCTGCAACAATCGATCACGGCGGGAGCTGTTTTGGAAAAGGGGGACTTTTTGTCATTCGCTCAAGACGATCAGGCGATCAAAAAGATGATACAGGCATTTCGTGAGGGGATCGAGGTCTGTCGCTTGCAGGGGGTTCCGGTTCATAAAATATTCCCGGCAAATCTATTCAAACTTCCCTTGTTTCTACTTGCTCGTGAAATGAAAAAGATGTTTTTGGATATCCATACGATCGAGATGGTCAATAACCATATGAAAAAAGGCCTTCCCGAGTGGATCGTGGGTTATCAGGAAGTGTTGGAAGATGGACTGAAAATGGGTTTGCCGATGACGGTCTGGAGCTCTTATAAAATTTTTGTCGATCGTTATTTGCAAAGCGAATAAAACCGGATCCAGGGGATCGATCTGAGATCGCACACTCAAAAGTCTTATGGGAATATGGAGTCGGTTTGGATGAAGAAAGGATACTTATGGTAGTAAGAGTGGATTTTACGACCTATGGCGGAGATGTGTCTAAATTCTACCAGGAGGAATTTAGATATTTAGGGGCCGCAATTTCTGAGTTTATTTCAGTGAATAAGATCAGAAGTTCTATAGAATATCTGGAAATCAAATTCTATTTCTACCAGGAAATAGACAGTGAAGAAAAGAGGGTGCTTCAAGACAGATGGCTATCATCCCTTCCTCGAGTCAGGCTCTTGAAAAATAAAACAAGTCTGCACTTAGAAAAACATTTTGTTGGGATCGATAAAGAAAGGCGAGAGTTTTTGCCTTCTTTTGATGATGTTCTGCATGAGTTGACGGAGGCGCTTAAGATCATTTCAAAAAAGAAAAAGGATGTATTGGAGATTGAGAAACTGATCGATCTGCTTCCTTTATTTTTTGATGATTATAGAAAAAACTGGCGAAGGATAAGGGATCACTATAAACAAAAAAGAATACAGGAAGCCATCAAAAAAGCGAATGAGGATCGAGAATCGAGGAGAAATGCTGATATTGAAAAGACGAGACTGATCTACGATCTGCGATTTTATCCGGAATTTGAAAACTATGATCACAGAAATTCTTTTATGGCAAGCTTTGGTGAAAAGATCTGTTTAGAAATACTAAGGGAATTAAGGAATATGAAATTCAGATTACCGAAGTATGATCATATTTATATCAAGGCATCGGATCATATAGATCGAGCTTTAAGCGGCTGTGTACGGACGGATACTTGGTATGTTTGGGGGATCTCGATCCTTGAGGATATTCAGCTGTTCCTGTCAAAGAATGAAAACGATCAGAAAAAAGTGATCTTTGAGCTTATTCAACAAGGAATGTATGATGTAGCAGAGATCGACCGATTGGACACGAATGTCTTGAAAGAAGTTTTTGACAAGGTGGAAAGCAGATACCTGAACGAATAAAGGCGATGTCGATCAAAAAACGATAAAAGCTCGTTTGTCTTGGATGGAGCGTATAAACTTTAAGATTAGGAGAACATCATGAATATAATCGATTGGAAAGCGATCGTATTGAAAAAAATGGGTTTTATCGAGCCGATGACGGCGGAGCAAATTTGTAAACAGCATAACGGAGTGCAGGCGCAGTTTCAGTCTTATGCGGATGTGGGGTTTTGGACACGAATGAGCGAGGAAGAATTTTCTAAGCCTTGGAGCTTGGAGCTGGTTCGTCAGTGGTCTATTCGAGGGACGATGCATGCCTATTTGAAGGAAGAGATCCCGCTCTATTTATATGAGGGACGTAACTACCTAAAACCCGGTTTACACCTGCCAAGTCGCGATGGGAAGGTCTCAGCGGAAGAGAAAAATTATTATGCGGATCTGATCCTGGAAGAGTTAAAAAGTGGAAATAAAAGTCGAGAGGATCTGAAGGAGCTTTGCCGTAGGAACCAATTATCAAAAGAGAAGGAGATCTCTCTATTTAACGCCTGGGGTGGTATCATCGCTTCTTTGATCTCGGTCGGAAAAATCTATCAGGAGTATGGCGAAAAAACTTTTGGTCTGTTGGAAGATCATACGCCTTGGGAGAAGGAAAAAGCTGAGCTGGAAATAGCACGCCGATATTTTTCCGGGTTTGGACCGGTGTCCTTAGCGGATGCGAGGTATTATTTTAAGGAGAATAAAAGCACGGTCGAAGGCTGGATGAAAAAGCTGGATCTAAAAACAGTGGAAGTGGAAGGAGTGCCCCGTTACTATCTGGGGGAATTAGAAGGAGAAGACATTCCCGATGTTCTTTTTATAGCCGGATTTGATGCACTTCTATTGGCTTTTGAGAAAAAAGAAAATCCTTTTTTTGATCCGAAATATATCCGAGATATCTACACTTTGACAGGGATCCTAAAGCCGACGGTCATGCTGAACGGTGAATTGGTGGCGACTTGGCGAAAGGAGAAAGACAGGATATATATTCGCCCCTTTATAGATCTGCGAAAAAAGGATATGAAACGAATGGAAACAAAAGGGATGGAGATGTTTCCAAATGTGTTGGAAGTTTTGTTGGAAAGCTAAGCGAAAGCGTTTATTTGTAAGGACAGCAGTCTTGATATTATAGAAGGGATCAAGATCCTTGGAAATCTTCCCGATCTATGAATTGGGGCAATGACGAACTATCGGAGGATATGTGGAAATAAAAATTAAAGAGATCATGGATAAAAAAGAAAAGGAAGAGGTATCAAGAGAGATCCTCAGCGACCTTCCGGAATGGTTTGGATTGCCGGAGAGCACAGAGGAGTATATCAAAGATTCACAAGACAAACCTTTCTTGGTCTGCTATGCGGATGATGAAGTTGCAGGCTTTGTCGTTTTGAATGCTACGAGCAAGGATTGCGCAGATATTTTTGTGATGGGCGTAAAAAAGAGATTTCATCGCATGGGCATCGGATCCGAATTGAACATTGCTTATGAAACTATGGCAAAAAAGCTTGGATATACTTATTCTCAAGTAAAAACGGTGGCGATGGGACATTACAAAGAGTATGATATTACGAATGAATTTTATAGGGCAATGGGATACAAAGAATTCGAATGCTTCCCTACTCTGTGGGATGCGTGGAATCCCTGCCAAATATATGTTAAATATCTGGGCAACTAAGAAACGGAACTTTGGCGGATATTATTCCATTGCGAACACTGGATAGTAGAATTTTTGGAGTTGTTTATGAGATTTAGTTAGAAAAAGTTTGTGAGGTGAAGAAATGGGACTGTTTGATATGTTTAGGAAAAAAGAAAATGTCAAGAAAGCAGAAACAAAAACAGAAAAGACATTAGTGGAAGATATCCCGATCCATGCAGAGTGGGCAAAAAACAATCTAAACAAAACAGGCTATCAAGTTGACTATGATCTGGAAAGTATGAAGGAAGTCGAAAGGTTCTTTAACGAACAGGCAAAAGAGGGCGGAGCACTTTCCGGTCGATCGGGTGCGATTCTATTCGGCTTGGGATGTTTTATCGGCGAGACGATCATAAGGATCTACGGCGGTCGATGGGAGACTGATGATGCAGATCCCAAAGGAGAGATGAATATTGCTGTCAGGCTTTTGGACAACTCGATCATATGGCCGGTCCAAAGATGTATGAAAAGACTACAAAACGGAGCGGAAGAAAATATTTATGATTATGTATGTGCTGTAAAAAAATAACAGGGCATCCGACCGATTGATATTTGTACCGATGGAGGTGGTCGGATCTTTTTCTCTTAAGGATACTCAATTGTATTAAATTTAATAAAAATATGAAAATGAGGTGGAATAAAAAAGTTATGCTACATCAATTATTTGTATTGGTTGAAGTCGTCTTTTGAATATGACAAAGTATGTATGAATAAAAAGTGTGGCATGCAATATAAATTATTTGCAAGAAGGAAGCGACAGTTTGCTAATAGAAAGAAAGTACTTTTTAGATGAACTAATTTAGTGTCTGCTCATTAACCGCGACTCAAAACAAACTCATTTTTAAGCCT
>JAUNKR010000023.1 GCA_030532705.1 Peptostreptococcaceae bacterium | reverse complement strand
CATCGGAGGCTTAAAAATGAGTTTGTTTTGAGTCGCGGTTAATGAGCAGACACTAGGTATTATACCTTATATCCTATCCTTCCTGTCAACCCAAAACTTAAAATACTTTATTTTTGTACTACTTTATCTATTGACAGGAACTACTTTTTTCAGTAAAATAAAAACGCTTTGAGGGTCTGTGGTTGAAAGTCCATGTCAGATGCGGACAAAAGGACCCACGTAAGTTTTGGCATAGCGACCAAAACGAGCATGGCGCATTCTAGAAGTAAGCCCTG
The DNA here is from genome assembly GCA_030532705.1 of Peptostreptococcaceae bacterium. Classification (GTDB taxonomy): domain Bacteria; phylum Bacillota; class Clostridia; order Peptostreptococcales; family Filifactoraceae; genus JAUNKE01. Next base: position 30,166 of record JAUNKR010000023.1, on the reverse strand, counting down.
CCGAACGATCGAGAGAGATGGCGTGATGCGATCCTGAGCAAAATCTCCAGCAGGCGAGTGTGGGGGCAAAGACCAGGTCAGCCTCAAAGCATTACTTTCTTGCACTGCATAATGTCAGTGCCGTGATCTCAATATTTAGAATATGTTTCTTCGCAAGTTTTGACAGCTCGTTGATCGTGGCCCCCGTAGTTAAAATATCATCCACGATCAGAAGCTTTATTTTTTTGCCCTGATCTACGGTCTGATCCTTTTTGTCTTGAGAATAATAATTTGCCAGCATTTCATCCAAAACATTTTCATCGATCAAAAACGCATCTTGCAATTCTAAGATCCGATGGGATCTTGAAAGTCCGGACAAAAACTTCGTACTCTTTTTCCTTAAAAACAATTCCACAAATACTTCTTGGTCGATCTCCCTTGCCATCAATTCACTCTGATTAAAACCCCGTGCTTTTAATCGATCGGAAGAAATGGGCACCGCCGTGATAAAATCATAGGATAACCCGTTCTCATACACAAAATCTTGCATCATTCTCCCGAGGTATCTGCCCATATAATTTCTAAAACCGTATTTGTAAGCATAGATCTGATGATGGATAAAGTCATTGTATTCCAATACAGAGTACACATGATCAAAATCGTATTTCTCCGTCGCACATCGTGTGCACATACTTGCTCCTTTTCCGAAACGTCCGCAGCGAACACAAATTTCTTCAACAAAAGCGAGTTTTTTGTAGCAATTTTTACACAATGACAGGTAATTATCTTCGCTGATTGGTAAATTACAGCAAATACAATTTAGATTACGCGGAAACAAAAAATCCATATCCATCCTTTCAAGACAAATGACTCAATCCCTCGTTCAATATTTTACACAAAATCATCATATTATATAGAAAAGATCAATTTGTTGACTGCGTATGCGACACCATCCTCGTTATTTGTCAATGTAACGAAGTCTGCCGCGTTTTTAAGTTTTTCAACCGCATTCCCCATCGCAACGGCAACACCTGCCGCACGAAGCATCCCCAAATCATTTTCTCCATCTCCGATCGCGATGACCTGAGTTTTGTCCAAGCCTTTAAGCTGCATGATCCGATGCAATGCATTCGATTTATCCATACTTGGATCCAAGATCTCAAGTGCACACTCCAAAGAAAATACTAATTGTATTTTATCCCCAAAATGATCATGGAGCTGATTTTTTATTTTTAACAATGTCTTATGGCTTCCGATCAAAAGTCCTTTTGCAATAAATCGATCACTGAACATCGTTACCAGATCGTCCACAAAACGTAAATTTCCTTCTCCACATATTCGTCGATGCTGCTCCGCTCCTTTACTTTTTCGATAAACAGAGTCGGAATAAGTGTGACGCTCTCCTGAAACGACAAAAGCGACTTCATCCGCATACATCATCGAAAATTCATGTGCTTTTGCTATCAGATCGATACTCATATTATTGACCCGAATAAAATCATTCGCTCTTTTATCGTAAATAACAGAACCGTTTGCCAATGCGGCATAATTAACAAAATCGAGGGCTTCAATATATTCCTTTGCCTCAGAATACGTCCTACCGGTATTCATCAAGATCTCAATGCCCTGCTGTGATGCTCTACGAAGCACTTTTATCGTTTGATCGCTGATCGTATGGTCACTCATCAATGTAGTAGCATCCATATCAAGCGATATTAATTGATACATATCTTCTCCTTATATAATAAATTTCCGCTCCATTATAACATTTTTTTGCATTATAGCAAAAGTTTTTTAGATCTTTTTTCATATTTTTTACAAAATCCCTTTACAGCGTAAGATCCCTCCGCCGCATCAACGATCGATGCCTCTTTGCTTTCCTTTCGCGGATTGTGTTCTCTAAGTAAATTTCGTACATTCCCGCCAGATCTTTATCCTTGAAGCCAAAAACTCTGTTTCAACTTTTCACATTCTTCATAGATCACGTAGGCTTATATACTGATATCCACAAGGATCTCATTGATATTTTCTAAAATATTTTCACTATAAACTGAAAATATGATATAATATATTTCGTAAAATACGAAAGCAAGAAAACAGGAGGTATCTATGTCGAGAATAAAAACCATTTTTGCCCTAATTGCCGTTGTGCTGGTTGCCGTATTTGCGGTACAAAACCATGCACCCGTTCCGATCAACTTCTTAATGTATCAAGTTGCTGTATCGCATGCACTGGTCATTGTTGTGAGTGTCGCGATCGGGGTCATTATCGGTCTGATCGTCGGATTGAACAGCAGCGTTAAAGATTCACGTGTCGCAAAGGAACTGAACAAAAAACAAACGGAACTTCAAAAAAGTCTTTCCGATGCGGAAGCTGAAAATCAACAACTTGTTGGGCAGATCGAGTCGCTCAATACGCAGATCAACGCACTCAATGCGCAGATCGAAGCTTTACAGATGCAAGCGAATGTTGCAGGATCTACCGTTCAGCCTGCCGATTTTAATGACAGCATAGATTCAATGGATATCTAATTTCTCAAAATAAAAACTGACCTTCTTATCCAGGCGTAAAACCTGAATGAAACCGGTCAGTTTTTTTATGAAAAAATCGTTGCCGAAGAATATCTTCGGCAACGATCGCAACAATTTATTTTCAATTAAGCAGTCGCAAATCCTTCTTTTTTGATCAATTCGATCGCTTGATCCACTTTCAATTCATTGACCAATATGATCGGACCGGTACATCCCATTCCGCTTTCTGCGTAAATTCCGTTTTTCCACAGCATATTTACCGCATCGTCAAGATCCATAATATCCACTCCGGAAATTTGACCTGTAACGATCTCCTTCTCCGGTGCTACCGCTTTTTCAGCAGGAGCAGAGCTGTCTTTTTTCGCATTATTCTTATCGATAATGGACTTCCAATTGATCTTGTTTAGTTTATCATATTCCGCCTTTGCGATCGCATTGATATTACCCATGGAGATATCAAATGCATATTTAAGTGCATTTGCGATGACCGGTGCACCAGACGCTCTGGAAATGATCAGGATGTTTCGATCAAAACCTTCACCGATCCCCGGACCGTAGCCGTAGCCAGCCACTTCATACTCTCCGCCTGAGCTGAATGAAGAGAACATCTTCATCAAAACATTTCCTGTTAGAGAGTCTGTGACCATAACATCCGGTGTACCCAGAAGAAGATCATTTCCTCTCATGACCGTTCCGCCGTCTGAACGTTTGGACTCTGTAAAGTTGATGTCATATCCTGCCGCTTGGATCTCTTTCAAAATTTTCTCTACTGTTCGTGCTCCGTCAAGATTCAAAATACCTACCGTCGGCTTTTTGATCCCGATCGCTTTTGCAGAGATGATCCCGCTGATCGCATTTTTTACCATCGCTTCGATACGATTGGAAGAAGAAGTTCCTGTTGTCGTTGCAATGATAAGCTCTTTCCCTTTTGCAGGAGTTATCACTCGACCTACTGTTGACACTCCGATCGGGAAATTGTAATGCATCGTAACGCAAGCAGAAATTTCTCCGGAGTCCAGTTTTTCTTCCATGATCTTATACATCTCATCTTCACATTCTGTTTCATATGTGAAAAGTCCTGTATCATTTTTTCGACCGATCAACGCAATATCAAGATGTGGATACAATTTCTTCGCAAGCATCGCACCTTCAAGTAAAGTTCCTTCTCCATGCTCACTTCCAAGCGTTGTAAGCGCTACTCTCTTCGGTGATGAAAACGATCCGCTTTCGATCGCATTTGCGATATCTTCAAATACCTTAGCTATTGTTTTGTTCATTCGTTCCTCCTATTCAGCGAGGCTTTGAGCAAGTTTTCTCATAGCATCAGCAATCATCACTTTGATTTGTGCTTCGTCTACTCCATTAGATGCAGCTTCTTTTCCTTTGTTTGCTTCAAGTACGTAAGAAACTCCATCAAAAAGATTGGTCATTCTTCCAAGGAACAATGATCCTTTTCCAACGATCATAACACGGTTATATTCGCCTTCCTTCATCTTATCGATAGCATATCCGACAAATGGCACTCCCGATGGGATATGTCCCTGTGTCGGGGCAAATCCAAGTGTACCGTACTTCTTCGCGAATTCTGCAAGCTGAGCTTTTTCAAGTTCACCACGCTTAACGCCAAGTGCGGCGATCATTTTGTAGTTTGCCTCCGGAACATCTCCCGCTCCTGCAAGTTTCGTGATATCCGGATTTTGCATTTCTACAGAATACTTGTCGATATCCGTGATCTTGATATTTCCATTTTCCAGCGGCTGTGTAATAAGCGCCGTCATTACCGCTTGTGGAGAAGAACCCGTTCCCACAGTATGTCTTCCGACTAGGTCCGTATTCAAATATGGAGATACGCCATCATCCTCGGAAACCAGAACCGCAAATCCTCCAAGAACGTCTTCCAAAACAGGAGCACCTTTCTTGATATGGTCTTTTGCATTCATTCCAAGTTTAGCAGTAGCTCCCCCCGCTACAACGACTACATTTTTGAAAACGCCGGATTTTACTAAAGATGCCGCCGAGATCACCGCATGCGTCGGCGCTGCACAGAAACCTCTAAGGTCGGATCCTGTTGCATTCACAAAACCGCTGCACTCTGCAATCGCTTTTGCAAAGTTTCCGCCACCGCGCTGGTTCATATCTCCGCAAGCCTCTTCGGAACACTCGATCACATAGTCAATGATCGCCGGATCGATCTTCGCAACCTTCACAAGATGTCTTGCCGCCAAAACACCGGACGCTTTTACCACAAGGTTCTCAAACATAACATGAGCTGTTAGGTTTGTATCTACATCATGCGCTCTCTTAACGCAACCAACCAGTTTGCCCTCATGTTCGATCGGCTCAGAATGCTCTTCTTTTACGAGTTTTTCGATCAATTCCTGCTCTTCGCCCTCTTTCATCGCAGCAACATCCTGCTCTGTAAAGATCGGATCATTTTTGATCACCTCGATCGCTCTTTGTGTAAACTCTTTGTTTAGCTTGACAAGATCAAATGCATCCACGGCTTTCATCATTGAAATAAATTCAAGCTGTGGCTGGATCTCGCCGAATTTTCCATATCTGGATGCACCTTCAACCTTTTTATCATACCAAGGCTGTGCATATTTGTCCAAATCATCCGGGAATAGATTTCCGATATAAGATTGATTTGGTGGATAAGAAACTACATCCTCATAGCTTCTAAAATGATTTTTAACTTCTTTTAGGAACTCGGACTCCGGATTGGTCTTCAATTCTGTTTGAGTAGTTGTTCCATTGTTATAAATCATATCCGGCGTGTGTACAAGAACATAACTTGCACTTTTGATTACCGCTTTTGACATATACTGCCCTCCCAATTTTCGGTTTTTTCAAAAGTAGATGGACAATCCTGCCCATCTACTCTCAATGAATTAATCTTCAAATACTGTTTGTGTATGAACCTCAGTTTGTAGTGCTTTAAGTGCTTTTTCTACAAGTTTTCTTCTTAGGCTATACTCTTCTTTTGCATCCAGTGCAGGATTTCCAAGTGGATGCGGTATTGCAATTGTTGGGATGATTCTGTTTGCTCCAACTGTAAGAGAGATCGGTACTACTGTACACATATGGACAACCGGGATCCCGGCTCTCTCTATTTCCTTAACCATCGTTGCGCCGCAACGAGTACAAGTACCTCAGGTTGAAGTAAGAACAACTGCATCTACTTTGTGTGCAAGAAGATCTTCTGCGATCTCTGCTGCAAATTTCTTCGCATTTGCAACTGCTGTTCCGTTTCCAACTGTTGTATAGAAGAAATCATGCAATTTGCCGATCTTGCCTTCTTTTTCAAGCGCTCTTAGAACGTCTACCGGAATAACACGGTCTGAGTCAAGATTTGCATAAACCGGGTCATATCCACCATGCGCTGTCTCATGATCTGCTTCTGTCAGATTGTCAAACTTAGAAATGTCGTATTTTCCATATTTTTGAGCAGATGAAGATTCGATTCTGTCAGGATTTCCTTTTGGCACGATACCACCGGAAGTTACGATCGCGATCTTAGCTTTTGTCATATCTGCAACAGGCTGATTTGGAGCTACTCTGTCAAATGCAGGCATCGGATACTCTGTTGTGAACTCTTCGCCTTTCAGTTTTGCAACAAGCATATTTACAGCTCTTTGAGAACCTCTCTCTTTTGCAAACATATTGACACGAACGCCTCGCTCGATATATCCCTCTTCTGCCGGTGTTCCAATTTCCGCTTTGCTCATTACTTTTTGAGCAAATTTTCCAACTGCTGGAAGAGCTTTTCTCATTCCGGCAGCAGAATCTGATGTTCTTACGATGTAAAGATTTTTCTTAAATACATCTACACCAGGGTTTTCATCATACATTGCTGTAATTGCAGGAATGCTCAACTGATCAATAACCATTGTACAAACTGTACCACAAGCCATTCCATATCGTCCAGCGTTAAATGCTGGTCCTGCGATCACAATATCCGGATTTTCAGCTTTGATAAGCGAAAGAACTTTCTCACTTGCTGTTTCAAGGTTTTCGTTAAAGAACGAGTCTCCGCACACGATCGTTGCAACCACTTCTGCATTATCTCCAAGATTTGCTTGAAGCTGTGTAGTGATCGGCGGAAGAGCTTCCATCTTGATCGGCTCTTGCCCAGCGTGCTCTTCACCACCAATACCAGCATAAAACTGGTTGATATAGTGAACCACTCTTGTTTTTGCCATTTTATCGCCTCCTAAATTTTTACATTTTTAGAAATTGCCACTTCTGATGTTGTTCATTTCTTCAATGATCTCATCAACATTCAGAACCATCTCCATCATACCGATTTGCTCATCGAATACATCCGGGTCTACTTCATTTTTGATTTCCGGCTCTACTGCATGATATACTGCAAGTCCAAGTGCCACTCCTGCAAGCGGTCCTGCAAATGTAGGGTCTCCTGCAGTTACTGTTTCAGCTGCTAGTCCAGCAGCTTCGGCTTCCGCTGCACCAATGATAACCATAACGTTGTCTTTTCCATATTGATCTGCTGCATCTTTAACACGTTTTTGGTTCTCAAGGTCCATCGCGCCAGCCGCGGTTCAGACAAAACATTCTGTTGAAGCGTAGATTACTTCTGCCGGTGTTCCTTTTAGGCACTCTTCGATCGCCTGTCCAGGAATACCATCTCTATCGCCAATGATAATTACTTTTTTTCCATCAAAAAGGCTCATAGTATCCTCCTAAATTTTCTTTTTAATTTTATATACTAGAAAGTTCTAGCTGTTAGATATCCAAATCCAACTTCTGATGTTGCACCAGTAATTGCCTGGATCTCTACTTGAAGTGATCCGTCAGCTCTTAGTGAACCGGCAAATCCTCCTGCGATCGTATCGACATAATCGATATGTCCGATCACTTTGTCCATTTTTGGAAGGTCGATAATCATGTTTGCATTTCCTCCGGTAACGCAAGCGTCTCCGGATGGATCAGAGTCAGCAAGTGATTGAGATGCTCCATCTCGTCCTGCATACTCATCCGTTACAATAACGGTTTTGATTCCTTTTGCAGAAATCTTCTTGCAGTTCATCATAAGGTCTGTATCCGGGTTACCAAATCCTTCTTCAGAGATGATCACCGCATCCAGTCCCATGTATTCTGCAAGTTTAGCAGACCAGTTGGAAGATCTTTCTTTGTCTGCCAGGTACACGTTCTCGTTTGTAATGATAACGCCCAAGAAGTTGTACTCTTTTCCATGTAGCTTGTAAAGGTCATGGATAATTGGGTTGTTCATATGAACATAAGTTGGGTTTTTATCACAAGCGGATACGCAGTTTCCAGAAACGATCGCACCATCCATTACCTCTGTAGGGTAAATGATCGTTGGAACGATCTTCTTTGCGTCCACGCCGTAAACATAAGTGTCATGCAACAATCCTTGAGTTTGTAGCATATATACATAAGCAACCTTCGGAAGATTAGGATACTCTGCAACTTGCTCAAGAAGTGGCTTCGTTTCGTAAGTGTTCACTTCATCCGGCTTTACATTTCTTCCAGCTTCACCAAGATATTTTGCTGTCTTAAATCCAACAAGTCTCAAGGCCTCTTCGTGAGCATGTTGTAGCAGTCCATCTACCACCTCAGCCTTTACAACCAAGTTGCAAGTCTTTGAGAATGGTGTGTACTCTGCTCCCGGTCCGGACATATCGATGATCCCTTCTTGGAAACCAACGATCTTTCCTGTTGTAACAACAGCAGCACCTTTAAGAACATGAGTCTTTCCTGAACCAACTACGTCAACTTTGCTCAGAAATCCCGGGAATACTCCCCCATTTCCTTCAACCTTAACTCTTGGCTCAATTACGTCTTTTACCGGAGTGATCCTTACGCTCTCTCCCGGCTTTGTGATGAAAAACTCGATCGATTGAATATGCTCATCCTCTTTCAAAATGTTCGCAAGCTCATCTTGATTTACATACAGAACACCCTTTTCAACCTTTGTCTCATTGGCAAACTGTATATCGTTTATGAAGATATTACCAACTTCTAAACGCATTTTACACCTCCTGATTTTTTAATAGCAATTAGATATATTTCTTGATCATTGCTTCAATATTCGCTACTGTAGCATCATCTTTTGTAAGCTCATCGATCTTACTTCCGTCCTTGTAAATCGCGATAGTAGGAAGACCAAGAACTTTTTCTTTGATCGCAAGTCTTCTAGCTTTTGTAGAGTCAAGCTTTCCGAATTTCATCTTTCCGTCATACTCCTCAGCTAGTCTTTGAACATCCGGCATTAGTGCTTTGCAAGGCTCACAGCTCTCGCTCCAAAAATCTACCAACACATATCCTTCCGCTTGAAGTACTTCTGCTTCAAAGTTGTCTTTGTCGAAAATAATCATAGATTCCACCTCCAAATTCTTTTCTTAGAACTCGTTCTCTTCAATATATTTTTCTGCCATAACCGCTGCGATTGCTCCATCAGCTGTTGCAGTTACAACCTGTCTCAAAAGTTTTTCTCTACAGTCTCCTGCAGCAAAAACTCCCGGATAATTTGTTTCCATCAACTCATTTGTTGTGATATATCCTGCTTGAGAAGTATTTACTTTCCCTACGAAAATTTCGGTATTTGGAATATATCCGGTGAATACGAACACCCCGAATGTTCCAAATTCTTCATCCGCATCGTATTGCTCGATCTCTCCTGTGACCGTATCCTTAAACACGATCGATTCAACGATGCCATCCCCTTTGATCTCCTCAACCACGGCATTCCATCTGAAATCGATCTTCGGATTGGCAAAAGCTTTCTCTTGGATCGATTTTGCTGCACGAAGTGCATCTCTTCTGTGAACGATCGTTACTTTTCCTGCAAATTTTGTAAGGAACATTGCCTCTTCAACCGCAGAATCTCCTCCACCGATCACGAAAACCTGCATATCCTCAAAGAATGCTCCGTCACAGGTTGCGCAATAAGATACACCTTTTCCTGTCAATTCCTTTTCTCCCGGTGCACCCAATTTTTTAGGATTTGCTCCGGTAGCAATAATAACTGATTTCGCAAGGTATTCGTTATTCTCACAAACGATCTTCTTCACTTTGCTATCAAAGTCAAATGATACGACCGTGTCCTTGATCCTCTCTGCACCAAATTCCTCCGCCTGCTCTACCATTCTGGCAACAAGCGATGGTCCCGTAGCATCATGGATCGAGCCCGGATAGTTTGCAACCTCATCCGTTGTAACGATCTGACCACCAGTTTTATCCTTCTCGATGATCAATGTACTCATTCTTGCTCGTGCTCCATAAAGTCCGGCTGCAAGTCCTGCCGGTCCTGCTCCTATGATTACTAAATCATAAATTTTTGACATTTGAACCTCCTAAATTAAAGCATTTTTTATTAAATCTAAATCTATCACCATAAAATCATCTAAAATAGCCTCCGTCCATAACGGAGTTTTCAAATCATTTTGTAGCCTTTCATAAACTTCTACCGCATTGGATATCAATTCCAACGAAAGCATATCCAGCGAATTGCCCTTATGGATCGCAACGGACTTAAAAGGAGTCTCGTTCGGTTTGATGCTTCCCGAAAGCGGATGAGTGAGCAATTCATAGTTTAAATGGACTTTTTTGCGCAACTCCTCCAAAACCGCTCCATATCCGCCATCAATAAAAATGACCGGGTATTCGAGACCTTCAAAAAAGTCTTTTGCTTTGGGATTATTTGTTACGACGATGGCTTTTTTTTTCATTTTTCACCTACATAAAAAAATAAGAGAACCCCTTGCCGAGATTCCCTGTACAACCAGAGCGCTGTCAAAATTAGATCCTTTTACCTGAGAATTTCACCTGCAATTGGCAACTGCCGGCTTGTCCCTTCGGTGGCGAAAAATCACACTCTCTCTAATTCATCATACAACATACTTATTTTTAATTGATATGCCGCGTTCCACCATCTGCCTATCCTATGGTCATTATTTCATTCGGCTATGCTACTACACTTATCAAACCCAGCTCTTACAATCATTCCGGACTTTGTGTAACATTATATTTTCTTAATAGTATCTTTGAACAGCTATATAGACTATTCTAATATAAAAGTAAAAAAATATCAATAGAAAAAATGTAAAAAGGCTAAGGAATTTTACATTTTCACTTAACAATCTTTTGCATTCGATCAAAACGATAATAAGTCATGATCCATTCCCTCAAGCCCGACTTGACGGATCACTTCAAAGACCGCTGCACACACTGTGTTTGAAAGGTTTAGGGAGCGGATACGTTCGGAGTTTTTCATCGGCATTTTTACTAAACAAGCCTGATATTTTTGTCGGATCTTATCGCTCAATCCTTTCGTTTCTTTTCCGAAAACAAGATAGCAATCCCCGGTATATTTTACATCGGTGTATAAAGATGTCGCTTTCGTTGAAAACAGATGATACTCCCCGGGGTTTTGTTCCTCAAACTGCTCAAAGCTGTCGTAATAACGAATATCTACAAGGTCTATATAGTCCAGACCTGCTCTTCTCAAATGCTTTTCATCCATCGAAAAGCCCAATGGCTTTATTAAGTGCAAAACAGCACCCGTGCAAGCACATGTTCTGATAATATTGCCTGTGTTTTGAGGTATTTCAGGCTCCACCAAGACGATATTTATTGCCATATGTTCATATAAAAAAGGGACGCTGACGCATCCCTCTTATTCCTTCTTTCTTACGCCGGATAAATACTTACCTGCTTGCGTTTTTTATCTTTTACTTCAAATTTCACTTTTCCTTCGATCAATGCAAACAGCGTGTCATCTCCACCTCTGCCGACATTATTTCCCGGATGAATTTTTGTTCCTCTTTGTCGAACGATGATAGATCCTGCTGAAACAACTTCACCATCAAATTTCTTTACGCCCAATCTCTTGGATTGAGAGTCACGACCGTTCTTTGATGAACCAACTCCTTTTTTACTCGCAAAAAGTTGCAGATTAACTTTTATCATTTGGTTGCACCTCCTTCTTTACTAATCGTACATACTGACCATAATCCTCAAGCATCGAACGAATGCCGATCTCAAAAGTGTCCAGCAGTACTTTTATAGAATGATTCATTTTGTTTTTATCCACTTCAAATTTCATATATCCATCTTCGATCATGTAGTCTACTTCCGTCTTCACCACATCGATCAATCCGTTAAGCGTTGTCGTCGCCAAGATGGATACCGCCGAACAGACAATATCTTCCCCATACTCTGCCTGCCCCGCATGTCCCTCTACTTCCACCTTATACAGATTTCCGTCGAAGTCACTGGTCGTAGTTACCGTGATCATTAGTTGATCGCTTCTACTGTGATTTTTGTGTATGGTTGTCTATGGCCTTGCTTTCTTCTGTAGTCTTTCTTTGCCTTATACTTGAACACGATGATCTTTTTAGATTTTCCGTGAGCAACAACTTTTGCTGTTACATTTCCGGCATCATCTCCGGTCTTAAGACCATTTTCTCCAGAAACAGCTACAGCTTTCAGCGTAACGGTATCTCCTTCATTTGCGTCCAGTTTTTCAACAAATAGAGTATCCCCTACTTTAGCCATATACTGCTTTCCACCAGTTTCAATAATTGCGTACATTAGAACACCTCCTCATAATAAGTCTCGCCTGTGCAGGTATCTGTCAAGATTTAAAAACCTGTTTCGCGCGGAATGTTTACCGCATAATTCTACCAGAGAAACGATCACTTGTCAAATATTTTCCATTAGAAAAATGAATTTTCAGCTCATATCTTCAACGGATACCGCTTCCCTCCCATTTCTTTCTTCGAATACGTACTTCCTCGACTAAGTCCCCTTTTGAAAAATTCTTTTTCAAGCTCCCCTATCCGCAAAGCTCTTCAAATAATTTTTCAACCGTCGTTAACTCCGTGATCCGATCCGCATTTGCTCCACAAAAGATCAATGCATTATCCAAGTCTCCCTCGACTGCCGAGATCAGAGCGGATGTGATACAATATGGAATATTTGCTCGATCACATTTTTGTAGACATTGGTAGCAATGTTTTATTTTTCTCTTTTCCATTGCTGTCTCCTGCAATAGCTTATTATTGATCGCTCGTCCGGGCATCCCGACGGGGCTTCTTTTGATGATCACATCTTTCTCTCTCGCTTGGATATACGCTTCCTTAAAAGCATCGCTTGCATCACATTCCTTAGTCGCTACAAAGCGGGTTCCCATTTGCACCCCGGAACATCCAAGAGAAATATAATGATCGATATCCGATCGATCAAATACACCGCCCCCAAATACGACCGGGATCTTCTTATTGTATTTTTCTTCAAATTCTTTTACGATCTCAAGGATCTCCAGAATTTCCTTATCATACCCTTCAGACTGACAACGAATAACATCTTCCTCCGAAAAACCCAAATGTCCTCCCGCCTTTGAACCTTCGATGACGATCAGATCCGCTGTCTGCTGGTATTTTTTGTCCCATAACCGCAAAAGCGTTCTTGCCGCTTTAGGCGGAGCTACGATCGGAGCGATCTTGACATTGGATCCTCTGACCAATGCAGGAAGTTCCGTCGGAAGACCCGCTCCCGAAAAGATAATATCGATCTCATTCTCGACACTGCATCGCACATATTCTTCATAGTGATTGGCGGCACACATGATATTTACACCGATGATACCGCCTTGCGCGATCTCTCGAGCTTTTTTGATCTCTTTTCCCAAAGCCTGCAGATTTGCTTTAAGCGGATCTTTGGCAAAATCCGGCTCACGATATCCGATCTGGGCCGCCGAAATGACCCCGATCCCTCCATTTTTTGCTACTGAACCTGCCAGTCTCGAAAGGCTGACCCCGATCCCCATTCCTCCTTGTATGATCGGTACCTTCGCTTCCAACTCTCCGATCCTCATTGGCTTTAATCTATCCATATTCTCTCCTAACATCCTCTTTCTACCTGTTGATCCATTCTCTCCATTTATACCTTTATAATTTTGAATGATCTTTATAATGTATCTGCTCCGATCCTGTCATGATGTCTTCTTATCCTATTCGAGTAAGCCCATTGCATGATTGAGGCTTTTGCAAAAATCGCGATCCTGATACACTCTCTTGCTATGATATGCGACTTTTTCATTTTTGTCAATTATATTCCTTTATTTACAATAGATTTGACGCATTTATTCTATTTTTGTTTATCAAAAAATCTCGACATCCTATAATATTTTTGTCTATGATCAAAAAACCTTTTCTGTGGTATAATAACTTTGGAGGTAATTATGATACAGTATGATATGCCGCTTTATCGCCCGCCAAGCGAAGCGCGAAGTTTGATCATTCAGGCAACTCTGGGTTGCTCGCACAACAAATGTACTTTTTGCTCAATGTATCGCTCAAAACAGTTCAAGGCAAGAAAATTTGAGGATATTCAGCAGGATCTAATCTCGGCAAGGCAAGTATATCCTTTCGTTAAAAGGATCTTTCTTGCAGACGGAGATGCATTGATACTCGGCATGGATCGTCTTGTGCCTATTTTGGAAGAGATCCAGAAGCTTTTTCCCGAATGTGAACGGATCGGGATCTACGGAACTTCCAAAAGTATTCGAAACAAAAGCGAAGAGGACTTAAAAAAGCTATATGACTTAGGGATCAAGATCGTATATATGGGTCTGGAGTCCGGCGATAATGAAATTTTAGAAGCGATCAATAAGGGAGAGCGAGCCGATGATATTGTCATTGCAGGTCAAAGGCTGATGCAGTCCGGGATAAAACTTTCCGTCACAGTGATATCCGGCTTGGGTGGCTCGAAAAGAAAAGAGATCCATGCGATCGAGACTGCACGGGCACTCAGTCGAATGAAACCTGATTATATCGGTTTTTTGGCATTGATGCTTGAACCGGGAACTCCGCTGTACGAACGATATACTCAAGGCAAATTCACTCCGATCTCTCCGAGTGAAACGGTCGATGAAATGATCATATTCCTTAGCACGATCGATTCGAGCGGTTCGGTTTTTCGATGTAATCACGCATCCAACTATTTCTCCTTATCGGGTACACTTAACAAAGATATCCCCGCGATGTTAGAAGAACTGGAAGAGGTAAAGCAGGACATTTCTTTGTTGAAAGACGAAAGATTTCGCCGACTGTGATTTAAAGCGACGATAGCTTTAGACCCAAAATATTTCGAAAGCAAAAAACTCCTGATCTGAGGGTCCATTTTGAAGATGGCTACGGATCAGGAGTTTATTTACCTTGTATTTTTTATTCGATCATTACAACTAAAAGTTTTTATTCGGTTCTTCATTTTATTTTTCGATCAACGAGGATGGAGCGGATATTTCTTAGCATTTTTTTCAAATTTATCACAGATGATCTCGGAAATATCCATATGGTACTGATTTGCCAAAGACATGCAGTAGATCATCACATCAGCGATCTCTTCCCCGATATGTTCTCTTGTTTTCGTATCGACTTCATGATATTCCGTATTCTCTCCCCATTGGAAGATCTCCATCAGCTCCGCCGCTTCGATCGCTACACTCATCGCAAGACTTTTGGGTCCATGGGCGGTCTCCCATCCTCTTTGTGCAACAAATTCTCTGACTTGCTCTTGCAGGTCGGATATATTTTGAAATTTTTTCATTCACTTTCTCCAAGTTCTTAGGAATATTTTTTGATCAATAGATCCACAAATTTTTCAAAAGCGATCTTTTCTTCCTCGCCAAATCTTTCGAGGATCGGGCTATCGAGGTCCAAAACGCCGATCACTTCACCATGTAGGATCATCGGAACGACCAGTTCCGACTTTGATGCGCTGTCGCAGGCAATATGCCCTTCAAATTCTTCTACATTCTTGACCAAGATCGTTTCTCGTCTTTCGACTGCGGTTCCACACACGCCTTTCCCGATCTTGATGCGATTACAAGCGGGCAGTCCCTGAAACGGCCCTAAAACAAGCTCCCCTTCTTTCATCAAATAAAAACCTGCCCAGTTCAAATTCTCAATGACTGCTTTGACGATAGCGGACGCATTCGCCAGATTTGCGACCATATCCTCTTCCGTATCAAGCTGACCTTTTAACAACAAGTTCATATATGCCAGGCGCTGCGTTTGAGTCATTTTTTCAATTCCTGTTATTTTTATCGACATTATTTTCTCCTTCATTCTCTGATTTTTCAAGATCTGCTATGCTTTATGATACCATTATAAAGTTTTTTATCGGTATAAACAACAAAAAGCGAGAAAATCCCGCTTTTTAATTCGTTTTATTTCTAAACCGCCTTTGAAGAACCTCTGCGAGAGCTTCGAAGATGATCCAGTTCCTGTTTTGTGATCGTTCCTGTCTTAAGAAGCACAACAGCATACACAGCGATCCCGACCATGATACCGGCCAATACGGAGACCGAGTTTCGCGTTGTCGCCATATACACAAGCTCGTATGCTCCCCTTGCAGAGATCCCCATCAAACCGACCGTAATGATCGGTCCGATCACAAATTGTTTAAGATCAAATTTGAAATCTACTCTGGATCGAACGGCGATATAATCCAGGCAAGCTGCTACGATATAGGCGGATACCGTTGAGATCGCCGCCCCTTTGACATTCAAACTCGGTATGCCTGTCAAAATATAGGTCAGCACAAATTTTACCAAAGCACCTATAAAAAGATTGATCACCGGAATATGTGCTCGTCCCATCCCTTGCAGGATCGATGTCGTTGATTGGATAATGCTGAGAAATACCACGCCTACCGATGTGATCGCCAAAATCTCGCCAACGCTGGTCGGCTCTTTCGGGAAAAGCATCATCATGATCGGTGTTGCCAAGGCAAACAATCCGACCCCTGCCGGCAGACCGATCAGCAAACTGACGCGGATCCCCAAACTCGTGTTGTCTCTAAGTTTTTCATGATCCTTTGTTGTAAACGCAGAAGCGATGATCGGTACAAGGCTGATCGCGATCGCGGAAGTCACCACTTGAGGTAAGTTGACCAAGGTCGCCACCATTCCGGTAAGCTGTCCATAAAGTGCATTGGCCTGCTCATTGGTAAATCCGATCTCTTCCAGTCTTCGTAAAACAAGGGCGAGATCGATCAATACCATGACCGGCATCACAAGCGCACCGATGATGATCGGCAATGCGATCTGAAGCATCTCCCGAAGGATCTTGGAATTAGGCTCTTCCTCAAATCTTCCTTCATGGATCATTTCTTCCGGTCTGTTTCTTTTTCTAAAGTACATATAGAGCATCACACCAAGTCCGGCAAGTGCACCGGCCGTCGCTCCAAATGTCCCTCCGGCAGCACCATATTCAAGCCCTTTTGGGACAAAAAGCCAAGCAAGTCCTAAACCGAACACGACCCTTGCGACCTGCTCAACGATCTGAGAAAGCGCGGAAGGACGCATATCATTATGCCCTTGGAAATATCCTCGAAACGCTGCCATGATCGGAACGATAAGCAGTGCAGGCGCTAGGGATTTCATCGCAAGATACGCCTTCGGATTATGAAGTTTCTCATTCACGATGTAATCGGCTCCAAAAAAGATCCCTGCCGAAGCGATCAATCCAAAAACGATCAGTATCTTGAATATGAGCCAAAATACTTTGTCCGCTCCCTTATAGTTTCCAACGACACGGCGTTCAGACACCATTTTAGAAATTGCGACAGGAAATCCCGAAGTGGCTATTCCGACCAGGACCACATAGATCGGATATGCTGTTTGGTAATAGCCCAAACCAACCGAAGTGATGATCCATACCAAAGGGATCCTGAATGCCGCCCCCAAAACTTTGACGATCACTCCTGCGACCCCAAGGATCGCCGCACCCTTCAAAAAGGTTTCTCTTTTATTGTCACTCATACTTATTTGATTTCAAGAGCTTTATTGATAATGATCTTTGCAGACTTTCTCAACTCTTCTACTTTCTCTTTGTATTTGTTCAATCTTAGTTCATTGATCAAATCATCCTTCAGGTCTTCAAAAGGGATCAAGCTTTGATCTTTATCTGTTAGGTAGATGATATGATACCCGAAAGTAGTTTCAACAAGATCGGAGATCTCTCCTACCTCCATCAAAAAGGCTTTATCATTAAACTCCGGAACCATTACACCTTGTGAGAAGAAACCAAGGTCCCCTCCAGCCGGTGCGGAACCCGGATCATCAGAATATTCTTCTGCCAGCTTGGCAAAATCTTCCCCGGATCGAGCCTTCGCCAATACTTCTTCTGCCAATTTCAGTTTCTCAGCTTTTTCCTCATCCGAAAGAGGTTCCTTGTTATCTGATTTTGTGGAAAATAGGATATGAGAAGCTCTCACCTTATCATTTTTGAATTTATCAGCATTCTCATCGTAATATTTCTTTGCATCCGACTCAGTGACCGGCGCCTGTTTTTCAAGATCTTCCGTATAATGTGCATTCGTCAAAGCTCTTGATAGATGATGTTTCAAAAATTCTTCATCAATATTATTGGATTTCAAAAATTCCACATATTCCGGATCGCGATTGGCTGTCTCCATATATAGATCATATTCTTTTTGAATTTCTTCATCCGTTGCACGGACACCCTTTGCTTCGGAATCCTGATATACCATTTCCTGTACAATGATCAGGTCCAAAATTTGACGTGCAAACAGCACACGATAAGTTTCCCCCGTATCGCTCACCTTATCCCACACGTCTTCACCAAAACGTTCTTCGATGAAATTATCCTTTGCAACGGTGGCAACCGTTTTGTCATAATAGTCCTTTGTAATGTTCACTCCATTTACTGATGCGACAACATCTTCCGGCAGTTTGGGCCCACATGCAGTAAGTACCAACACGCTGATCATCATCGCTGCGATAATTTTTATCGTCTTTTTCATGTTTTAACCTCCAGATTTATTATCTAACAACAAATTATACCATCTTTTCAAGGTAATTGGCTATGTTTTTTAACAATTTATATTCATTTTGTTTTCCAAAATCCTTTTTGACGATCAATGTTCCGCTCGTTGAGTAAAAAAGGATCTTCCCATCGATCTGGCTGATCTTCCCGATCCTAAGCTTTTTCCCGAGTGCTCGGATATAAGCTACATCCGTAAGAGCATAGACCGAATACGGTATGTCCGAGAAACGATCCTCCATCTCTTCCTCAATATTATACTTGTCTTCAAGATCTCGGATCGAAGCGATCTTTTTATAGATCTCGATCTTATCCATCTCATTCTCAATATATTCCGAAGGAATGTATGCATTGACTCTGATATTTATTTCGGTCTCAAACTCTTCTTCGATCTCTTCTCCTCGCAACCTTCGAATTTCCTGATCGAGCATTTTTACATACAGCTCGTATCCGATATCGGCGATATGTCCATGCTGCGTTTCGCCCAAAAGCGTGCCGGCACCACGGATCTCAAGATCTCGCATCGCAACTTTAAATCCGGAACCGAATTCGGTAAATTCCTTGATCGTTGCCAGCCTTTTTTCAGCCACTTCGGTTAGGATCTTATCCTTTTCATACATAAAGTATGCATACCCTTGCCTGCTCGTTCGTCCGACTCGTCCGCGAAGCTGATACAGTTGAGACAGCCCCATTCGATCCGCTCCATAGACGATGATCGTGTTTGCATTTCCGATATCCATCCCCGTTTCGATGATCGTTGTGCATAGAAGTACATCATATTCTTTGTTTGTAAAATCCGTCAGGACTTTTTCCAGTTTTCTCGAGCTCATCTGTCCATGCCCTACAGCGATCCGAACATCCGGAAGAAGTTTGGACAATTTATCATACATTGCATCGATCGTCTGTACACGATTGTAAACAAAATATACCTGCCCGCCACGTTGAACTTCTCGAAGGATGGCATCCGTAATGATCCCTTCTCTCGCTTCCATCACATAGGTCAGCACCGCCCTTCTTTCCTTTGGGGGTTCTTCCAATGTCGTGATATCTCGGATCCCGCTCAACGACATATGCAAGGTTCGAGGGATCGGAGTCGCTGATAACGAAAGGACATCACAGTTGTTCCTGATTTTTTTGAGCTTTTCTTTATCCTTTACTCCAAAACGCTGCTCTTCATCGATAACGATCAATCCCAGATCCTTAAAATCAATATCCTTTGACAAGATCCGATGTGTGCCGATCAATACATCCACTTCACCCGTTCGAAGCTGCTCGATCACATTTTTTTGATCCGATGCAGTTCGAAAACGGCTAAGCGACTCTACGCGGATCGGAAAATTTCGAAATCTCTCTTTGAAAGTATTATAATGCTGTTGTGCCAGCACCGTAGTCGGTACTAAAAAGGCACTTTGTTTTGAGTCGATCGCCGCCTTAAAAACCGCTCGCAGTGCGACTTCCGTCTTCCCATATCCGACATCTCCACAAAGCAGACGATCCATGATCCTGTCGCTTTGCATATCCGTCTTGACCTCTTGGATCGCTCGAAGCTGATCATTGGTCTCCACAAAAGGAAAGTCTGATTCGAATTCCTGTTGCCACGCACTATCCTCAGAAAACTGAAATCCCTTCTGATTTTCTCGCTTCGCATAAAGTTCTACCAGATCTTGCGCGATCAGCTCGACCACCCGCTTCGCTCTTTTTTTGGTCGTCTTCCACTCGTTTCCGCCCATCTTGCTCAGCTTGATCCCGTCTTCCTTCATATTCCCGATATAGCGCTGGATCTTAGCCATTTGATCCAGTGGGAGATAGAGTGAGTCCCCTCCAAAATAACTGATCTTTATATAGTCTTTTGTGATCTCGTCAAAATTGCGTTGCTCAACAGCGACAAATCGACCGATCCCGTACTCCTCGTGCACGACATAGTCCCCTGCCTTCAGTTCGATGAATGATTCGATCTTCTTCGTCTTCACCTTTGGCGCAAATTTTCGAACATTCGACTTTTGCGGACTGTAGATCTCATCCTTTGTAAAGATCGCCAACTTTCCTTTGGTATAGATCGATCCTCCCACGAGATCATGGTTCGTAAAAACGATATGCTCCACCTGATATTCGATCGATCCTTCATCTATTCTGCCGGAAGGGATATCATGGTCGGATAAAAGCTTGCGGATCCCTCGAATAAGATTTTCATCTTTTAATGCGATCAGGATCATATACTTCATATGACGAAGATATTTGATCTCCTCCAAAAATTCCATCAACTTCCCATGAAATGCTCGTGATTCCCTTGTCTCGATCGATAGGATCGCATCGGTCTTCATCCCGCCAACAGAAGAAGCGATCAGGGTGTTATATATTTTTTTTCGCTGATGGAGATGGTCGATCACCTCATCCTTAGACAATAGAAGATTGCCTTGACCTTGGATCGCAAACCCTTTTTCAAGCGCATAAAGAAAACTCTCCTTATACTCTTCGAATGCCCCTTCCATACGTTCTATGATCCGGCTCGGCTCGTTTAATATAAAAAGACAGTCCTTCTTCAGATAATCAAAAATTGTATTCTGTGTCGGATAAAAATAATCGATATATTTTTCGATCCCTTCAAAATATTGTCTGCGCTGCATTCGATCGATATCGTAGGCAATATCTGCACTGGTATGCTCCTGCATATCTAAACGCATCCTCTCCACTGCTTTTTGGATCGCATCCTCTTTCGGAAGAAGAAATGATCTGGATGGAATAATATCCGCTTGTTGATACTTTTCGATCGATTTTTGCGTATAAATGTCAAAACTTCGAATGGAATCCACCTCATCATCAAAAAGCTCGATCCGCAGCGGATGCGTCATCGAAGGAGAAAATATATCCAAAATCCCCCCACGGACAGCAAACATTCCGACCCCTTCGACCTTGTGTTCCCGAACATATCCCATGCCCACGAGTTTTTGTACAAAATCATCGACATCCAGTGTTTTGCCGACCTCGACCTGAAGATAAAGCGGCGCAAGTTCCTGCTTTGGAACATACTTTTTCATCAATGCTTCGGCAGTGACGATACAGATCACTCGCTCTTGCTTCAACAATGTAAACAGTCCCTCGATCAGCTCTCCTTCAGCGGTTCGATTTTTAGCCTCGATCGAATAAAATCGGATATCCTGGCTTTTCAAAAGGACGGGTCGAATGCCTGACCTTGTGATCGCCCGATAAGCCTCATCCGCTTCGCGATCCGAATAGCAGACAAGACAGGGGTCATAACCACAATGGTATAGATATAACGCAAGCTCTGTACGCTGTCCAGAATGAAGTCCTGTCAATAAAATATGATCCTTTTGTACCAAAGTATCCTTGAGATCTTGATATTCTCCCAAAAAGTCTTGGATACGCTCGATCGTCGTTTGATTTACTCTCTTACCCATTGTATTTATTCATTGCAATATCAACCGTCGTTTCAACAGATTCGATCGCAGCCTTTGCTGCCGTTTCGATCGAATCGATCATCGGCTGTATCTCTTCTTTTTCAAATTTACTGAGCACAAAACTTGCCAGATCCTGCTGCGGTCTAGGCTTGGAAACACCAATACGGATGCGCGGAAAATCATCATACCCCAAAAGGTAGATAATATTTTTCATTCCATTGTGGGTCCCTGCACTTCCTTTCAAACGGATACGGATCTTTCCTACGTCAATATCGATATCATCGTATATCACGATCAGCTTTGAACGATCGACTTTGTAATAGTTCATCAATTCTACGACGCATTGCCCGCTCAAGTTCATAAATGTCTGAGGCTTTGCAAGGACGATCTTCTCCGTCCCGATACGTCCTTCTCCGACGATCGCCTTAAATTTCAATCGGTCCATCTTGATATTCAATCTTTTTGCAATTTCATCGATCGCAATAAACCCTACATTATGTCTGGTCGCATCATATTGTCTGCCGGGATTTCCCAGCCCAACGATAATATACATGTTCTTCCCTTTCATCTAATTTTAGAGAAAAAAAGCCATACGACCAGATAAACTGTGTACGGCTTTTATGATCTTATGGTTCAAATAATTCGCTTACGGATTCTCCATTAAATATCTTAGTGATCGCCGAGGAAAAGAGCTTCGCAGTGCTCAAAACTTTGATCTTATCGATCTTTTTTTCTTCTGAAAGCAAGATCGTATCCAGCACGATCACTTCTTTTAGCGAAGAATTTTGGATTCTCTCGATCGCCTGCCCCGAGAGCACAGGATGTGTACAACATGCATAGATATCCTTTGCTCCATGAGCCTTTAGTGCATCCGCCGCATTAACAAGTGTTCCGGCTGTATCGATCATGTCATCCAAGATGATCAAATTCTTATCTTTTACATCCCCAATAATATTCATGACTTCCGAAACGTTATTCTTCGGTCTTCTCTTATCGACGATCGCGATCGGAGCATCAAGATATTCCGCAAACTTTCTCGCTCTTGCTACGCTTCCGTGATCCGGAGAAACAACGACCAGATCCGGAAGGTGCATTCCCTCGAAGTGTTTTACTAAGATCGGTCCACCCAACAAATGATCTACCGGAATATCAAAATATCCCTGGATCTGATTTGCATGAAGATCCATGGTGAGTACCCGATCCACACCGGCTGCCACCAAAAGATTGGCAACCAGCTTAGCTGTAATAGGATCTCTTGCTTTCGCTTTTCGATCCTGTCGCGCATATCCATAATAAGGGATTACTGCCGTGATCCTGCCTGCTGATGCTCTTTTCATCGCATCGATCATGATCAGCATCTCCATTAGATTATTGTTCACCGGCGCACAGGTGGATTGAATAATATATACGTCCACACCCCGTACACTCTCATTGATGTTGACAGCGATCTCTCCATCACTAAATGTCTTCACATCTGCATCTCCGAGTTTCAACCCCAAGGCATCTGCAATTTTTTGTGCCAACTCTTTGTTTGAATTTCCGGCAAATAATTTGATCGTACTACCACAGATAGAACCCATCTCTTCCTCCTAAAGTTTATTTTTTCCAGTTTTCTTTGTTTGTTTGTCGCTCGCGTGCGATCGCCAGCGCATTTTCCGGTACATCCTGAACGATCGTTGAGCCTGCTGCCAATGTTGCATTCGCCCCGATCTCTACCGGTGCAACCAAATTGACATTCGATCCAACAAACGCATGATCCCCGATCGTTGTTGTAAATTTATTTTTACCATCGTAATTTACAAATACGACGCCACAACCAATATTAACATTCTCGCCTATGACAGCATCTCCGATATATGCCAAATGTGATGCTTTTGAGCCATTTCCGAATTTTGCATTCTTCAGTTCTACAAAATCCCCTATTTTGCAATGTTCACCGACCACGGTCTTCGGTCTGAGATATGCATATGGCCCTACTGTCGTATGATCGCCCACCGTAGCCTGTGTGATCGTCGAGGATCGGATCGTACATCCGCTTCCGATCTTTCCATCTTCGATCGTTGTATTTTCACGAATGATCGTCCCTTTCCCAATGACCGTATCCCCTCTCAAATGACAGTTCGGATAAATGATACAATCCGGTTCGATCACTACGCTTTTATCGATATAAGTAGTATCAGGATCGATCAAAGACACTCCATGGTCCATATGAGCCCGATTGATCCTCCTTCGTAAGATGCGTTCCGCTTGTGAAAGTTGATCTTTGCTATTGATCCCCAGCATACTCTCTTCATCGATCGAATAGGTCGATACCTTGGCCTCTTCTTTTGCAAAACCGAATACATCCGTTACATAATATTCTTTTTGGTCATTGTCATTGGATATTCTGGCAATACACCTTTTCAGCAAAGCTCCGTCAATAATATAGGTCCCTACATTGACTTCCTGGATCTTTCGCTGTACATCAGTCGCATCGCGCTCTTCTACAATACTGTCGAATAATCCGTCCTTCGTGATGATACGGCCATAACCTTTCGGATCTTTTACGATCGATGTCATCAACAAAGCGCCATATCCTTCCGCTTTTTTTTCTTCAAAGCACTCAAAATCCTTCCTGCTGATCAATGGCGTGTCACCATAAGTGATTATGACCTCATCGTCATCATTGATATGATCCATCGCGCACATCACGGCATGTCCTGTTCCAAGTTGCTGTTCTTGATATGCATAGATCACATCATCTCCAAAATACTCTTTTACCTGCTCCGAACCATAGCCGACCACCAAAATGATCTGTGCATTCTCATCCAACTTAGCATTGTCGATCACATGCTGAAGCATCGGTACATTGCCCAATTTATGTAGAACCTTCGGCAAGTCCGATTTCATTCTTGTACCTTTCCCGGCTGCTAAAATAATTATTTTCTTCATACTCGCTCCTTGGTTAAATATCCCTATTTATTATACAACCTTTTCATAGAATAGTATATCTACTTTTGAAATATTTTCAGATCTCTTGCTTGAATGCTCGATCTTAAAATAGTGTGATAGCTCTAAATTATAAAGCCTCACTCTTTGGTCAGCTACCTTGTTCAAAAATTTCATTTTCTTTTTTATACAAAACATACCAGTCCGTTCATATAAAGATCATTTCATTTTCTGCTACAAATTCTTTGCCTCTTTGATGGATCTCCCTATGAAATTTTGATCCGCTGGCCTTATGAGGATTTTTGAATTTCCATAATGATCTTCACAGACAGATCTCCTTTATTATATCTATTCCAAACTCAAAATTCAATACTATAGCTCCTAAAAAGCAAACCGAGATCCTCTTATTCTAATTCTCCGACCTGGCAGAAAGCATTTTAAGATCCCCTCTTTGAGTTTTAATGTCCGTCACTTTAGATCACATTCGCATTTATTTCACTCATAGTTTATTTACATAACATGATCTTCCCCAACAATCTTGTTTTCGATCAAAGCATCGGATATAATAAAATAGAGCCGGACAGCCTCCCCCCCCGACCGCCATTGGAGCCTAAGGGCTTGGAGAACAAGTTTCGGCTCTTTCTTCTAAAAGATCCATAGCAAACTCTTTGATCTTGATATTGATTTTCCCATACCAACAAAAAAGCTACCCAACAAAGAACCCCGTGTACCGTTCTCTCAAAGATAGCTTCTTAGTATTTACTTTTATACCCGGATAGCTCCGAGCACTTCCCCAATTTTATCACGAATAACAAGCGATGCAATATGATCCTTAGCTGTAGCGTCTCGATTGATCAATACAATATCATCTCCTCTAAAATAATCGACCAATCCCGCTGCCGGATATACCCCCAACGACGTTCCTCCAATGATCAGAAGATCCGCCTTTTGAATATAATCGACTGCATCATGGATCACCCCCATGTCCAATCCCTCTTCATACAATACTACATCCGGCTTGATGATCCCGCCACATTCGCAGTGCGGTACATCCTTAGCAGCTTCGATATATGCCAGATCATAAGCCTTTCTGCAGCACATACAGGAGTTACGTTGAATAGAGCCATGCAATTCCAGTACTTTTTTACTTCCGGCCAGCTGGTGAAGACCATCGATATTTTGGGTAATCACTGCTGTCAATTTTCCCTTTGCTTCAAGCTCTGCTAATTTATAATGCGCTTTGTTTGGCTGAACTCCTTTGACGATCATCTTGTCCCTATAGAAATCATAGAATTCTTTGGTCTTGCTCAAGAAAAAACTATGGGACAAAATCATTTCGGGAGGATAGCCATATTTTTGATTATATAATCCATCCACGCTGCGAAAATCGGGAATGCCGCTTTCTGTTGAAACGCCTGCGCCTCCAAAAAATACGATCCTATTCGACTTATCGACCAAGGTCTGCAGTTTTAAAATATCCTCCATAACTACCTTCTTTCCATCCATTTGTATCAAAAATTTATTGCTAAAATGATCCATCTGCCCAATACGATCTAAAAGATAAAACTTTTTACTTCCAGTTTTCGGATGATCCTTTGATTTTTGAACAGAATATCTTAAGATATAAAAATCATAAATCAGCTTTTCGGCCTGATCATGATTTTTCGGTCGCTTCATCCAAATTGATATTAGCAGATATAAAATATTCATAACCACGCTCTTTACAGAAGTTCTCGATCTTCTTAGCTATCTGTACATCCTGTGTATACTCCGTGATATATATCTCTAATCCCTTCTCTTTGCAGCTTTCTATATATTTTTTGTAATACTCTGAAGTCGATTTTTCCTGTAAGATCAACTGATTGTTTTCAAAATCAATATTGGTGATCACGCATTCTTGATTGATCCCCTCAATTTCTATCAATGGTTCTTTATGATCCAAGATGGTCTTTGTTATAAATACGTCCCCGCCATTGATGATCGATCCTTTGCCTAATTTATTTAGATCCTTGATCATCATAACCAGAGCATCAAAGATTTTTTGATCGGGATAATGATAATACACATCCGCATTATCTAAGAAAAAGCCATCCACTCCTTTTTGAGATAGTGCATTCGCTTGCTTTGTGATATGGTTTTGCCATGCTACATCAGATACATCCACCCAAAACTCATCATTCCAGTTTTCATATTCACCTAAGATCAGATCCTTATAGTCTTCAAAATAAACTCGAAAAGTCTCTATTGATCCGATATTCAAATATGAATAAACCTCTATATTTTTATTATGTAATGTTTCAATATCTTCTTCTGAATAATATTCTGCGTCGATCACTACTTTCTTGTATGAAAAAAGCTGTTCCATATTCTCAGGATCAGTTCCAATAAATACTCCATACTCTTCCTTTGCGTCACCACAGGAAACAAGCAACAAAAATAGAACCAAAACGACCCCTCTTAAACATCTATGTACTATAACTTTGAATCTCTCCATATCTGAACTTTCAAATCAATATCCGGCTACTTTTATCAAAATATAATATCCAAAAAGGATCAGACCGACCCCTGTTGCCCCATCAATTACCCGATGCCATATCTCCAAAAACTCTCTTATGATGACACTTAAAGAAGCTAAAAGAAAATCTTTTGTTTTTTCTTCACGACCCCAAGTTCTCTGTCATCCCCGTTCGTTGCCCGTTCTCTCCTGCTTCAGATCGTAGATATTGCAAAATATAATTTCTATCAACCGAAAGCCCCTACTTCCGTCATGATCCACATTTGAAAAAAATCCATAAAGAGCTTTTGATATGTGCTTTATATAGATTATAATTTAATTTTCTATAGTTTGCAACTTGATATACTTAAAACATTCTGCTTCGTCATAATTTCACTCTCTTCCATTTGATCCGTCAGTTTGCCGATTCATCGAAACCGTAGCAAAACCCCTACTTCGATCAATAAAGGGTAAATAAAAATACTCTTTCTTAAGATAATTCTCCGGAGAAACCAAGCCCCATGAAGAGCAACTGAAGAATATAGCCTAAAATAGATCTATTAAAATAAAACAGGGGGTATTTCAGATCCGAAGTCCTTATGAGAATCTATTCTTTCCGTTAGATTTAGCCTAATATATCAACACAAAAAAAGGATGTAATATTACATCCTCTCCGTTTTAAGCCAATGCCTTCTTCGCAGTTTCTACAAGTTGCTTGAATCCTTCTGCATCATGGATCGCCATTTCTGAAAGCATCTTTCTATTGATATTGATATTTGACTTCTTCAATCCATTCATAAATTTTGAATAGCTTAGTCCATACTGTCTTGTTCCCGCATTGATTCTTGCGATCCAAAGCTTTCTGAAATCTCTCTTCTTAAGTTTTCTTCCTCTGTAGGAATGTGCTAGGGATTTCATAACAAATTCATTCGCAGGTCTAAAAAGCTTGCTTCTTGATCCTCTAAACCCCTTTGCCAGTTTCAATATTTTTTTATGTTTTTTACGAGCATTTACGGCTCTTTTTACTCTTGCCATTTTAGCCTCCTCCTAGATATATGGTAGCAATCTTTCAATTCTTGATTGATCGCCCTTAGTTACGATACCCGCTTGTCTAAGATTTCTTTTTGTCTTAGCACTTTTCTTTGTCAGTATATGTCTTTTGAAAGCCTTCGCTCTCTTCAGTTTGCCACTTCCAGTAGCTTTAAATCTTTTGTTTGCTCCACGATGAGTTTTCATTTTTGGCATAACTTCATCCTCCTTATACTTTTTTCTTTGGCTCTAATGTTAGAACCAAGCTATTGCCTTCAAATTTTGGATCTTTATCCGGTGTTCCGGCATCTCCAACCATTTCTACAAACGCCTTGATTACTTGATAACCAATCTCTTTATGGCCAAGTTCTCTTCCTCTAAACCTTACAGCTACTTTGACCTTATCGCCGGACTCTAGGAACTTTGCCGCATTTTTAGCCTTTGTCTTTAAATCATTGTCTTCGATCGAAGGACGAAGTCTAATTTCTTTTAGAACGACTACCTTCTGTTTCTTCCTGGATTCTTTTTCTTTTTTTGCCGCTTCGTATTTGTATTTTCCATAATCCATGATCTTACAAACCGGCGGTGTAGCGTTTGGCGATATTTTTACTAAATCAAGATTCTTCTCGTTAGCCAAAGCCTGAGCGTCACGACTGGACATAATGCCTAATTGTTCTCCATTTTCGCCAATCAAGCGAATCTCCCTGTCCCGAATTTGCTCATTAATTTGCTGTTCCTTGATAATGTTCACCTCCATAAAACTTTTTGATTATCAAAAAATCAATAAAAAAAGACGAATTGTAAAAATCCGCCATAAAATACATGATTCTTCATCACTAATTTTCTTGACCCAGCGAACTCGAAGTTGCAGGGTGAGAGCGGACCTCTACTTAATCAACATCAAATATTATACACTAGAGTACGTATAGTGTCAATACTTTTTAATGCATCTACTCTATCGGTAAACTCGAAAGGGTCTTTAATATAGCTACACAAGCTGCTTCCCACGTAGCTGATAGTTATATGCTACTTCGAATCCTTGCTTAACCAACATCTTGATCGCAAATTCCTGTTCTTCTCTCACATCAGCAATCGCATATTTGCACCCACGTAAAAGTCCTTTGATAAGCATTGCTTTCAGCAATCTGCTACCATATCCTAATTTTCCAAAACGTTCATCAACATAAATATTATTGATGATCATATACTGATCATAAAAAGTCATATAACCCATTCCGATCAGTCTGGAATCCTGAAGCAATACTGCAAACATCCTATCATCCAGAGAGCTTTGGATCAATGTTTGAAAAGTATCTCCATACCCCCTAGAAAGTCTTGCCAGATCACGATAATCTTCGATCCATTCTTCAGAAACATCACTTTCAATGATGATCCCCTGCTCATAAAAATTAGCAAAAGCAAATAGCTCTCGTTCCATATTTTCAATTTTAAGAGCCATCACTGCCCCACGATCTACGATATCAAAACCATAACGCACAAGCTCCATATCAAATTTCTCATAGTCAGAATCATGAATGATTCGATAGCAAGGATCTAAACCGATTCTTTTCAATTTTTCCGCATGGAATTTAATGATATCCGGATCACCGGTCTCTCTATCGCGATCGATCATATTGATAACACATCGATCTTTTATATTAAAACAACGGATCAAAAAACCATTATCCAGAATTATATTCATCGATAGATCTGAATTGATCAGAAGTTCTTCTACTTTCTTTATCATAATCCCTCCTCGCTCTTTCTACTATTTTATCAAATAAAAATGGCTTTATCAATCAAAAATTAAAAATAGAAAACATCCCTTAATACACAATATTTCTGTCTGATAGGTGATATCATATCCCTCTCTTAAAATATACTTGAAGTCTGTTCTTATACTAATACCTGTTTAACCCCATAAAGTCTAGCCAATCCCTACGCGTAAT
>JAUNKR010000081.1 GCA_030532705.1 Peptostreptococcaceae bacterium | reverse complement strand
GGACCTACCTAAAGCTCAACTTCGACTTCGTCTCCTCTCGCTTGGTTAGGTCTCGGCAGTAGGTTGCGGTCATTCGTCTCGCTTTTCTCGACAAATATCTCGCCAACCTTTGCATAGGACCTACCTAAAGCTCAACTTCGACTTCGTCTCCTCTCGCTTGGTTAGGTCTCGGCAGTAGGTTGCGGTCATTCGTCTCGCTTTTCTCGACAAATATCTCGCCAACCTTTGCATAGGACCTACCTAAAGCTCAACTTCGACTTCGTCTCCTCTCGCTTGGTTAGGTCTCGAACTCTTCACTCTTCCTTGTAAGTATATCATTTTTCAGACGCCATGCGGATGTTTTTCGGCATTTTGTTGCTCCCTCGCTTATTTTGTGCTAAACTGTATTATCGGAGGTATTATATGAAGAAAACCGTACTTATCACCGGTGCCGGCCGAGGCATCGGCAGAGGGATCGCCAAAAAGTTTGCCTCTCATGGCTATAATATCATCATCAACTACTTTCAGAGCGAAGCCGCTGCACATTCTCTTGAAGAAGAGATCAACGCAGCAGGAGGCAACTCGATCGCAATCTGTGCAGATGTCTCCGATCGAGCTCAGGTAGAACAGATGATCCGACGATCGATCGAGCGCTTCGGCAAGATCGACCTCCTGATCAACAATGCAGGGATTGCCGAGATGAAACTTTTTACAGATATCGACCCATCTTACTGGGATCGGATCTTTGAGGTCAATGTCAAAGGCATCTTCAACTGTTGTCATTTTGTCGTTCCTCAGATGCTTTCCGAAAAAAAAGGAAAGATCATCAATATCTCTTCCGTATGGGGATTGGTCGGCGCATCGATGGAGTCACACTACTCTGCAACAAAGGGCGCAGTCAACGCATTTACCAAAGCTCTTGCCAAAGAACTCGGTCCATCCGGCATCACCGTCAATGCGATCGCACCCGGCGCCGTCTATACCGATATGATCGCCGGGCTCGGCAACGAGATTCTCGACTATGTTCGCAACGACACTCCGCTCGGAGATCTCGGCACCGTCGAACAGGTCGCAGACATGGTCTATTTCTTGGCAGATACCACAGGAGACTTTATTACCGGACAGATCATCAGCCCCAACGGCGGCTATGTCATCTACTAAACTAGATTTATGGAGATCTTTATGAACCAATTTTTATACTTTTTTCGAGGCGTTGCCGACGATGTCGTCTATGACGCATACTCCGGCACCCATATCGCATTGCTTGCACTGACGGCAGTCGTCAGTTTATACATCTACTTTAATCGGGATAAACTGCAAAAACCATCCGTCAGTCGCAACCTCAAATACTTCTTTGTGATCGCCCTGCTCACACAGCAAGCCGTCCTCTACATCTGGTATGGCACATCCGGCTACTTCAAGATCACAGAGAGCCTTCCGCTGTACCACTGCCGTGTCGCCGTGCTCTGTACAGCCTTCGGTCTGATCACCGATCGTTCCCTGCCCCGCACACTCGGCTGCTTATGGGGGACCATCGGCGGCGTGATCGCCCTGCTCATACCGAACCCCGATCCGTTTCTTTTTCCACACTACACCTTGGTCTCCTACTTTGGCGGCCATATGATCTTGCTTTGGGCAAATATGTATGTGCTCTTTGTCCAAGACTTTGTGCTCGAAAAAGAAAACCTGATCAAAACGTTGGTATTCACGAATTTATTCCATTTATTCGTACTCGTATTCGATATGATCACCGGAGCAAACTACTGCTATCTGATGGGACCGCCATTTGAGATCGCGATCTTGGAAACACCTTTCCTCAAAGCGATCTACACCCCGGCGATCTTCATCCTGTTCTCGCTGCTGATCCTCTTATTCTACCTTTTCACCAACGCAAGACAGCTTGCGCTCGAAAAGAAACATGCTTACGATACGATCTCATTCAAATAATAACATAGTATGAAAGGAAAAACTTATGCAAAAAAATCTTGAAAAATACGCACGACTGCTCGTTCGCAAAGGCATCAACATCCAAAAAGACCAGCTCCTCGTCGTTCGAGCACCGATGGAAACACGCGAATTTGTGCATCTGATCGCAAAAGAAGCATACGATGCCGGCGCAAAAAACGTTCATGTCGAATACAGCGATGACAAACTCAACCTGATCCGCTACCAAAAAGCACCGCTGGAGTCCTTCGGCGAAGCATTACAATGGAAAGCGGACGGATTTGAGCAGATGGCAAAAGACAATGCCGCATTCCTCAGCATCACCGGCACCGATCCGGACCTGCTCAAAGGAGTCGATCCCGAGAAGATCGCCCTCAACACCAAGACACAAGGAGAGTCGATGAAAAACTTCCGTAAGATCATGATGAACTCCGAAGCATCCTGGTGCGTGGCAGCCGTTCCAAGTCCTGCCTGGGCAAAAAAAGTCTATCCGGACCTTTCGGAAGAAGAAGCGGTCGAAAAACTCTGGGACAGCATCTTCAAAATGACAAGATCCGACCTCGAAGATCCCGTCACAGCATGGAACGACCACATCATCGCCCTGAAAGATCGCGTCAAAAAACTCCAAGACTACAACTTCAAGACCCTACATTATAAATCGGCAGTCACCGACTTGATGGTCGACCTTGCACCAAACCATGTTTGGATCTCTGCAGAAGAAAAAAATGCCAAAGGCACGACCTTCATCGCCAATATGCCGACCGAGGAGATCTTCACCGCGGCACGTAGAGACGGTGTCAACGGCTATGTATCCAATACCATGCCGTTCAACTACTCCGGCACATTGATCGACGGATTCAAACTGACTTTCAAAGACGGAAAGATCGTTGAAATGAGTGCAAAAGTCGGAGAAGAAGTATTCGAAAAACTTCTCAACACCGACGAAGGCGCGAGATACCTC
This sequence comes from Peptostreptococcaceae bacterium, assembly GCA_030532705.1. GTDB lineage: Bacteria > Bacillota > Clostridia > Peptostreptococcales > Filifactoraceae > JAUNKE01. Next base: position 1,189 of record JAUNKR010000081.1, on the reverse strand, counting down.
GGCGAAGTCGCACTCGTACCATACGACTCCCCGATCTCCAACACCAACACGATCTACTTCAACACATTGTTCGACGAAAACGCATCCTGCCACTTCGCATTCGGCGCGGCATATCCGACCAATGTCAAAGGCGGCGACAAAATGACACAGGACGAACTCAAAAAAGCAGAGCTCAATGTCTCCATGGTCCACGAAGACTTCATGGTCGGCTCCGCAGATATGAACATCGACGGCATCACCCACGATGGACAAGTCATCCCTGTGTTCCGCGACGGAAACTGGGCACTGTAAACGAAACACAAAGAGTGTGAAGAATGAGCGATCATTCAACACACTCTTTTTTATGCCATCCCAGCTCCCATCACATCATTTTGTTACAAGGATGCCCTTTCCTCTCAAGGCTCACCTAAAACTCCGGATCAACTCCATTTTACCAAAATCATAGCCCTCTACACAGAACGACCTCGATCATCGTTCCCTTGCAATTTGACAGATAAGATCCATGCTTTTCATAAAATGATCATCATCCATCTCAATAATTGCAACATAAGAATTAAAAAACAGATGATCGCTGCTACTGTTCCATGAAATATGGTACCGCTTATCCGTTTCGATCTGCTCCTCCCAAAGAATTTTACTGCCAAAGAATCGCTTTCCAAAAGTTTTTTTCATCGCATCTGTTTCAAGCTTTGAAAGCAGGTCGATCCCGTTCAGTGCCACGCTTACTTTCTTTTCGTCCAATTCCGGAATAAATTCCGCCATATTAAAACGAATAATACTACAATCTTTAAGCTGCATTTCCTTTGTCATGCTTCCATAAAACGCCACTTCCGCGATCATCATATCATCTTTTGCCAAGATCCCGATCCCATGCGGAACAACTTGGGTCGATTGAAAGTGATACCCCTTTGGAATTGAAATGTCCATCGTATCCACATATTTTTCAAATTTCTCGGAATGAGGAAACTCTTTATAGTCACCCCATGTCGTAAGCTCTTTTTCCGTATAAATGTCAAAGCCTTTGTCCATAAGCTCCTTGACCGTAGTTTGCCCCAATACTATGTCCGTATCATTGATGGTAAGGACCGGCGCTTTTAAGGGTAGACCGATAAGCATATATGCAAAAAAAGAAAATTGTACGAATAATAGCGAGGCAAAAACAGCAACCACCGCTTTTCTTGTACGCTTT
>JAUNKR010000080.1 GCA_030532705.1 Peptostreptococcaceae bacterium | reverse complement strand
CGAACTAAGATTCATCTTTTCACCTCTAAATTAACAACAATATTATACAGAACACGAGTCACTTTGTCAAGTAAAATCACCTTACAGTCTATTAACCGACAAGTTCTTTTGTATCTCTTGCGATCATCAGCTCCTCATTTGTAGGGATGCAGAATACTGCAACTTTTGAGCTGTCTGCAGAAACCAGAGTATCTTTTCCTCTGACATTATTTCTTTCCTTGTCGATCACGATACCAAGTCCCTCAAGACCGCTACAGATCTCTTGTCTTGCTTCGATGGAGTTCTCGCCAAGTCCTGCTGTGAACACGATCACATCGACTCCACCCATCTCTGCCATATAAGCACCAATGTATTTTTTTACTCGCTTATAGTATGTCTCCAGTGCAAGCGCCGCTCTCTCATTTCCCTGTTCTGCCGCTTTTTCAATATCTCTAAAGTCAGAGCTTACACCTGATATTCCAAGTACTCCGGACTTCTTATTGATGATATCATTAACCTGTGCAGCATTCACATTCAGCTTGCCCATCAGGAAAGTAACGATCGCAGGGTCCATATCTCCACATCTTGTTCCCATGATCAGTCCCTCAAGCGGTGTAAATCCCATTGAAGTATCTACGACTTTTCCATTTTGGACTGCAGCAACGGAAGCTCCATTTCCTAGATGGCAAGTGATGATCTTTAGATCTTTGATATCTTTCCCTAGTAGTTCAGCAGCCTTGTGGCTTACATACTTGTGGCTCGTTCCGTGGAATCCATATCTTCTTACGCCATAGTCCTTGTAGTATTCATATGGCAATGCATAAATATATGATGATTGAGGCATCGTTTGATGGAAAGCTGTGTCAAACACACTAACCATAGGTACATTCGGAAGAAGTTCCTGACATGCTCTGATCCCGATAAGGTTTGGCGGATTGTGAAGCGGAGCAAGCTCGATCGTCTCTTCAAGTGCTTTGATCACTTCGTCTGTGATCACGACAGAAGAAGCAAATTTTTCTCCGGCATGGACTACACGATGTCCTACTGCTGAGATCTCGTCCATGCTCTTGATCGCACCATGTTCAGAATGCATAAGTGCTGCCATAACATTTTCCAGAGCAACTTTATGGTCAGGCATCGGCGTTTCAATAACCACCTTGTCCATTCCAGGGATCTCATGCTTCAAAACACCGTCAATTCCGATCCTCTCTACCAATCCGATCGCCAAAACAGACTCGTCTGCCATATTGATCAACTGATATTTCAGCGATGAACTTCCACAGTTAATAACTAATACTTTCATCAAATTCCTCCTCTATTTTTACGCTTTTGCGATTTTTGAACAAAAAAATGGCGGGAATATGTGGGAATCGAACCCACCCAAGAAGCTACTAACCCCTCGAACCAGTTTTGAAGACTGGCGGGCACACCAGCACCCATCTACTCCCAATCTTTTGTATTTTATCACAGCCCATTTAATTTATCAAGATTTTTTTTGATTTTATAAAATAGAAATCCTGATCCTAAATTTTTTTCTCCGGCAGAGGCCTTTTACATATGTTCTATCAGATCATCTGTTCTAAAAGAAATTACTTTTGCAAGATCTTTCAAAGAGATCTCTATCTGATAGCCGATCTTTCCGGCACTGATGAAGATCGTCTCAAGGTCCTCCGCTGTTTTGTGGATCGTCGTCGGAAAAAATTTCTTCATCCCGATCGGAGAACAACCCCCATGAACATAGCCTGTCAGTGACAAAAGTTCTTTTGATCTCAGCATTTCCAGAGATTTTTCTCCGACACATTTTGCCGATTTTTTCAGGTCCAGCTTTTCTTGTGACGGCACGAGAAATACATAGTGCTTCCCTGATCTTGCCAGAGTTACTAAGGTTTTGAACACTCTTTTGGGGTCCTCGCCAAGAACCTCCGCCACTTCCTCTCCGCTGATGGCGTCCGTATCTGCATAACTGTGCATCTGATATGGGATCTTCTTCTGTTGAAGGATCCGCATCACATTTGTTTTTTCTTCCATCTTCTTCTCCTTGATCGGATGGATCTTCCTTCCAGAACCGATCCATTTACTATCAGCCTTCTATGATCGAAATCGGAAGTTCTATCTTGATCCCTTTGCATCCGTTTTGCTTTGGAATTTTTCATTACTCACGATAAAACGCTCATGCTTTCCCTCCCCGATCAATCCGATCTCATCGTATGCCTTGACCGAAAAAGTCAGCTTCTTTCCATCCATCCCGATCAGCTCACTTTCGCAGGATACTCTCATTCCAAGCGGAGTCGCTGCCAGATGGGATATATCTAAGGATATTCCGACCGTTCCTTCTCCATCCTGCAGATATTCCTGTACGCTTTTCCATGCGGTCTTTTCCATCAATGCGATCATCGCCGGTGTCGCAAAAACATCCAATGTTCCGCTTCCTAATGTTTTTGCCGAATTATTTTCATCTACAACAAGTTCTTCTTTTCCTTTGATCCCGATCTTCAACATAGTTTTTCCTTTCTCTTATCATTTTTGAGTACTATCATATACACAAAGTACCGTATTCAAGTTACGGCCCGGCTTTGTCAGGTATTTGCCCTTTGCATAAAGCGCCGAGGACGCCCCACCATCCAAATTCGTTGCCGACGTGCAGCCAAGCTCCTTCATGATCTTTGCAAAATCGAGGGTTTTGACGCTCGGACAGGTCACCAGCAGTATTTTCCCATCCGATCTTATTCCGATCCCGGAGCGCTGCGCTGCATTCAGCTTGATCTTGTCTTCCGATTTATTTCTTGATGGATCAAACGCGATCTCCCCATCCTTTAGAAGAAGCGGTCCCGCTTCGATCATCGTCATTACATTTTCCAAAATGATGTTTTCCGCATTATCGATCACAAAGGTCCCATCTTTCAGCACAGCAAAAGATCCCTGATTTAACGTAGCCCCATTGTTCAGCTCGACTCCGTTATCATAAATATACCCATAGGGCACCATTTCTTGCAGATTTTTAGTATAGGCATTAAAAAAGTTCCCATTGATCGCGGCGATCGGTTTTTTTCGCTTAATGATATTTTCAAACTTTTCCCAACCGACTCGTTGATCATTTCCCTTTGCCACGCCAAAAGTCAGGTCTTTGCTTTTTGCATTTACCGTGACGATAGTTACGCTTTTCCCCTGAACCTTTTTGGTTTGATAGCCAATATCATTTTTGTGCGCAAATGCCTGCATCGGCTGTACCAATAATAGCGCTGCCATCATTCCTGCGATCATTTTTCTTTTTCATCTTCATCTTAAATTCCCTTTCATGTTTTGATTTTTATGAAAAATCATGATCTATTCACGATATTTCCTACTATTCTATCGTATCAAGAACCTTATTTCTTTATGCTTTGTAGATCTTTTTCATCTGATTGATAAAGGCTCCTCCAAGTCACTTGAAAGAGCCTTTATGAACGATCCTGATACTTTTAGATCACATTGTTTTTAGCAAGATATTGAGCAAAGTGATTGATCGCATTGCTGGTATTTACATGGATATCCACAAGCTTAGCCTGCTCTGTCGGAACAAGTGCAAATCCGTTCGATTCATATTCCCAAACCTTGTGTGTATCCATCGTCGCAATTCCACGATAACCCTTCACGGTTCTTGAGATCGTTTCTTGGATCTCTCGCACGCTGTTAAATCCAAAATTCGGTTCAAGCACTCGTGCGATCTCCATCGCCACAGCCCAGTTTTCCATTACGGATGAATTTTTGAAGGTCTTCGCAGTTTTTTGGATCCTTCTCTCGGAGCTTGTAAAAGTTCCCTGTGTTTCCGCAAAACTTGCTCCCGGAAGTACGACATTTGCTCTTTGAGCCATATCGGACATCTGAGCATCTTGAACAACGACAAAATCAAGTTTTGAAAGGTCAAGATCCACATCCTCTCCGAAAGAAGCAAGCGCTCTGATCTGTCCTGAGTTTAATTTTTCGATAAATTCCGCTTTATCGGTATTTATACCCAGATCCACAAGCCCCTGACTGTTCGCATTTTGTTTAAGCTGGATCACTCCCGCTCTTGCTTTTCCTATATTCTTAGTCATTGCCGCAATATTGCTCGCGATACGTGCCGCTTGCAGGCTCGCTTCATTTTGGTTGTAAACGAACATCGGCGTTTTAGCGCTAAGATACATTTCTCCGATCTCTTTTGCAATGTCTGAGATCTCTACCTTCGGCATCTGCACCTCTGCACCGACTTTTTCTGCGATATAAGCCTGTACCTGCAACAAAGTGTCGGTCGTTTCTTCGATCACGGAAAGCTCGGAGATCTCATCCAGGATCGTTTCCTTATCATTGAATATTACAAGTTTTGCACCATGCTTGACCGCTTCACGCACTTTGATCCCAATGATCGCATTATTCATCATCAGA
>JAUNKR010000079.1 GCA_030532705.1 Peptostreptococcaceae bacterium | reverse complement strand
CAAATACTGCCTTACCGATGCAACGGATCCTACCGTTCCTATGCCGATCCCCATCGCTAAAAATACCGCTGCAATATTGGAAAAAATATCTTCCAGTCTTAAAATATATCCCGTGATAAAACTTACATTATCCGTGGTAAGAAAATCATACATCACATGGTACATAATATTGGTCAGACCGATCGCGATCAGAGCTCCGATAAAACCAAGAATAAGACCTTCAATAATAAATGGCCAACGAACAAACCAGTTTGTCGCCCCCATATATTTCATAATAAAAATTTCGTTTTTTCGTGCATTGATCGTTAGGCGTATCGTTGTGGATATGATAAAGATCGATACAAACACCAACACAGCCATCAATGCCAACCCGAATCGATTGATCGTGTTGACCATCCTCGACAGTTGTTCGATCACATCTTTATAGTATCTTGTTTCTTCCACCCCGGTAATAGCTCCGATCCCGGCAACAAGCGCATCCGCCTTTTTCGCATCTTTGATCTCGACGATATACGCATTCTGAAGTGGATTTTCGATCCCATCAAGAAGATAAGCCTTCTCTCCCCAACGCTCCCTCAATTTTTGGAGCGCTTGTTCTTTTGACTCATAATGGACTGCCAGAACATTATCCAGAGATTTGATTTTTGCACCGATCTCCTGCTGTTGTGCCTCATTCAATTCATCACTCAAATATACATTTACGGCATTAAATTGGTCTTGTGTTTTTGCCGTGATATTATTCAGGTTTAAAACGATACAAAGCATTACACCGAATACAAAAAGGGACGATGTGACCGATGCGATCGATGCGATCGCCATCGATCGATTTCGTATCATTCCTTGAAATGCTTCTTTTATGTTGTAAAGGAAACTACTTAACATATGTATAATTCCCCCTTTGCACATCGCTCAATATTCTGCCTTCTTCCAATGTAATAACTCTTTTTTGAAGTTTATCTACGATCTCTTTTGCATGAGTCGCGACGATGACGGTCGTTCCTCGTCGATTGATATCCAACAGCAACCTCATGATCTCATCCGCATTATGTGGGTCAAGATTTCCTGTCGGCTCATCCGCGATCAAGATCAACGGATTGTTGATGATCGCCCTCGCTATACCGACACGCTGCTGCTCTCCACCCGAAAGTTGCGAAGGATAACTTTTTGCTTTATGACTCAGTCCCACGAGAGACAATGCCACAGGGACTTTTCTTCGGATCTCTTTTTTACTATGCTGCGTGATCTCAAGTGCATAGGCAACATTCTCATATACCGTTTTATTTGCAAGCAACTTAAAGTCTTGGAAAACCACACCGATATTTCTTCTAAACTTCGGTATCGTCCTTTGAGTAAGGTCGCTCACATCCATATCATTGATCGTCAGCCTTCCGTCTGTAAGCTGCTGTTCTCTCAACAATAGTCGAATAAAAGTGGATTTTCCTGCACCCGAACTACCTACCAAAAAGACAAATTCCCCTTTTTTTATAAAAAGGTTAACATCTTCAAGTGCATATTTATCCTTTTTTTCATATTGTTTATATACATTCTCAAATCTAATCACTTCGTCTCCTAACTGCGGATCGTTATTCGCCACACATACTATTCGTTAGTTTTGCAAATTCATCAATCGTTAGTGTTTCTCCTCTGCGCTTAGGATCGATACCTGCTTTTGCCAGAGCCTCGATCACAATATCCTTTGAAAAATCTTCATAGGTAGATAGCGCATTTAGTATTGTCTTTCTCCTTTTTGAAAAAGAGCCTCGGATCACCTTGAAAAAAAGCTGTTCATCTCTCACCTGTATGCCTCGCTCCGATCGGATACGAAGTCTTATAACAGAAGAATCTACATTAGGCGGAGGAATAAACGCATTCTTTGGTACCTTAGATATCAGCTCACTTTGAGCATAATATTGGATCGCAACCGTCAAACTGCCATAGTCTTTGGTCGATGGTTTTGTAGTGATACGATCCGCCACTTCTTTTTGGATCATCAGAACAAAAGAATCCAAGCGGATATTACTTTCAAGAAATTTCATAATGATCGCTGTCGTAATATAGTAAGGCAGATTTGCTACGACCTTTATCGATCTTTCCTCTGCAAATTTCTGCGCTAAATGCTTCAAGTCCGTCTTTAGTATATCTTGATTGACGATTTCTACATTATCGACATCCGAAAGCGTTTCTTCTAAAATTGGGATCAGCGCCCGATCGATCTCGATCGCAACTACTTTTTTTGCTCTAACAGCAAGTTCATGGGTAAGGGTCCCGATACCTGTTCCTACTTCAAAAACGATATCTTCTTTCGTGACCTCTGCCGCTTGAACGATCTTATCCAAAATATTTTGATCGACCAAAAAGTTCTGTCCCAACGACTTTGTCAGTCGAAAATCATGTTTTTGAATGATCTCTTTTGTTTTACTATGAGTCGCCAGTTTGCCCATTTTCCTCCATTATTACTTTCGCTATCGCTTCATCAAATTCTTCTCTGGTGATCCCAAAGTTATTCAGTCTTGATAAAAATTGCTTTGTATTGCCGTATCCGATCCCTAAGATCGCACCGACTGCATCTCTTTTTTCACTTGCATTTTCGGTGATCGTCAAACCTTTGTCCACCATATCATTCATTGTAAATTCGGTACGTTTTTGGATAACGATCGATCTTGCCTTCTCCAAAGCATCTCGGATCGCCTCCGGGGATGCATTTTCTACGCCGATGTCCTCCCCTTTCAACGCAAGATCTCTCGGAATATACGCATGCTTGCATTTTCCTGCAAGTTTTGCCACTTCACGACGGATCTTCTCCCCGGCATAATCCGGATCGGTCAATACAATGATCCCTCTTGTTTTGCTGGCTTTTTGGATCCTCTCTCGTACATATTTGGGAAATCCATAGCCATTCGTGGCGATCAATTCGGCATCCACCGCCTTCTTTACCGCTGAAATGTCATCTTTTCCCTCAACAACAATAATTTCTTTTATCATATTTCTCCTAGATCTCATAAAAAAAGTATACCTATAAGCCGAGTTCTGTCTTGAATAGCCATCTATCTAGGCTTCTTGTCACCAAGAAGCTCAAGCGACCTACCAACGGATAGGGACGGGCAGCCCCCTTTCTTGATCCTACTTGGTCTTGCTCCGAGTGGGGTTTACATAGCCAGCCGATCACCCGGCTGCTGGTAAGCTCTTACCTCACCTTTCCACCCTTACCATTACTGGCGGTATCTCTCTGTTGCACTTTCCTTGGAGTCGCCTCCACTAGGTGTTACCTAGCACCCTTGCCCTATGGAGCTCGGACTTTCCTCATGGTTTCCCATGCGACTATTCGGTATACTTCAATTCATTATACAACAAACTGCTCAACATATCAACGTTGTAGCAGATATTAAACAGAGTTTTTACGCTTTTACTACATTTGAGTCTTTTGTTTTGAATAAGCACCAAAATATCTTTTTACAGAATAGTTCCTATTAAACAATATTTTTTGTTTTATTATTACTTTTCCTTGCCTTTTTCCGATAGAGTAAGTAGAATATAACTGACGAAAGGAGAATTTAATGTTTGTACAATCCCATAAAGTGATGGCAGACCATATCTATAAATTTGTTGAAAAACATACGGATCTTAGCTTGAATCTACTACGTTTCCGTGCCGGAAACATGAGTCCGGATCTTCCTTTATATCACAGTCATTTAAAGCATTATAAACATCAAAACTTTGAATATATATTGGAAATGGTAAAAAAACTTTCAGAGTCTGACCCTCTATCTAATGTCGGCTCGTTGAAAAACTATTCGTATCAGCTTGGCGTCGTTTGCCATTATCTATGTGACTATTTTTGTTACCCGCACCATAACCGCAGATACTTTCACGATAAGCTCGGCGAGCATCTGAAATATGAGAGCGATCTTCACAAAGTCATAAAAAAATTCAAGCAATCCGACTATCTGCCTCAATATTATTTTAATGAGATCCTTGCTCAACATCCCGATGGACGATTAAACATTCTGCATATGATCGAAGAATTTCACCGTGACTATATGTCAGAAACACCTTCTTTCTACACTGACGCGACCTATGCGATCTCTGTCACATCGATCATCGCATCGATCATCGTTCTTTCTTCGCTTCAGAAGATCGAGCTAACGATTTTGCTGGATAGTAAAAATAACTTTCCCGAAAAGATCGCTATCTGATTTTCAAATTCAACAGATCAATAAATCTATGCAGGAAATACTATATACCGATAGAATATTCTGATTGAATTGGATCTGTGTCCTGTACTAACACCTTATCGGATATTAAAAAATTTATCTTATCGTAAGATCAATCCAAAAGGATAGAGCCGCCTGAGCGAGCGCAGATCATCTAATACTAATACCTATTAAAAAGCATAACGATGTGATATAATAAGATTATGAAAA
>JAUNKR010000078.1 GCA_030532705.1 Peptostreptococcaceae bacterium | reverse complement strand
GTAAAATGAATCTTTATCTCTACTTTTTATTCCTTGTGAGCAGACACTAATTTAATAATTTATTTCAAATAAGATCTACGATCCTAGATCCTGCTGAAAGTGTCGGCACTCTTTTCTCATTTCAAGATCCGCATCTACTTATAGTATTCTGAGTCGATCTCCAATCGGCCGCATCATACTTTTTCTAGATCCTCATTAAAACTTATCGTAGAGGATATCCTCCTCCGCAAGACCTTTTTCTTTCAATACTTCTACAACCGAATCGATCATAACACCGCTTCCGCATAGATAAGCTTCACATTCCGGCCCGTTATCAATATACCTTTTTATAGCATCGGTAACACGGCATCGCTCTCCCGTCCAATTTGATTTTTCTGACACACGGGAAAGACATGGAACATATTTGAAGTTCGGAAGTTCTTTTTGAAGCTGCTCAAATTCCTCATGGAAGAACAGCTCTTCCTCCACCTTTGCCCCAAAAAAGAAAGTTGCCTTTCGATGCGTCAATTTTTGCTCGCGCATGTATCTCAAGATCGAGAGGATCGGTGCCATACCGGTCCCGATCGCAACCATGACCATCTCCTTATCATTTTCCCGATAATAGAAGTCACCATAAGGTCCGACAACCGTAACTTTTTGTCCGGCATGTAGATGATAGTGTACATAAGAGGATACGATCCCTTCCGGTACGTGACCGATCAACAGACCGACATGGTTCTTATCATTTGGAGAAGATGCGATCGAATATGCACGATATACTTCTTCGGACGACCCTTTATATTTTTTGCTCATCAACTGGATATATTGCCCCGGCTTGAAATGGATCTCCTTGCCTTCCGGAAGCTCCATGATCAAATTCTTGATCGTATCGGTGACATTATCATTCGAGATCACCGTATAGTCATACTGCTTAACATTAAACAGTTCTTCATCGATCTCGATCTTCATATCATTCTTGACTTTCACCTGACAGCAAAGACGTACATGATCCGCTTCTTCCTCTTTCGATATAAAGCTCTCCTCCGTCGGCAAGATCGGACCTGCTCCTTCCAAGACCTTCGCCTTGCAAAATCCGCAGCTCCCTTTTCCTCCACAAGCCGATGGAATAAAGATCTCATTATCCACCAAAAGAGTCAATAGCGTCGAACCGCCTCGAACCTCCAGATCCTTCTCATTATTGATATTGATCTTAACATCTCCATAATCATTGACCGTCTTATTTGCAACCGTGATCAACAGGGCCAATATAGCCGAGATCGCCGTAATGACCGCAACGGTAATTATTACATGATCCATACGCCCCTCCTACTGAATTTGTACAATACCCGAAAACCCGATAAATGCCAATGCCATGATCCCTGTGATGATCAAAGTGATCCCTGCGTCTTCCAACCCTTTTGGCAATTTATTCTTTTTGATCTTCTGACGGATCCCCGCCATCGCTGAGATCGCCAAAGTCCATCCGATCCCCGATCCCAATCCGAATGCGAGAGATTGCATAAAGTTATAATCACGGATGATCATAAACAAACTCACTCCAAGCACAGCACAGTTTACCGTGATCAGCGGAAGGAAGATCCCTAAAGCATAATATAATGTCGGGAAATATCGATCCACGATCATCTCAACAAGCTGAACAAATGCCGCTATCGAAATGATAAAGACGATAAATCGAAAATTTTCCAGTCCAAAAGGTACTAAAAGCTTGTAATAAATAAAGTAGTTGATGATCGTTGTAAGCGTGATAACGAAAGTCACCGCAATGCCTAAACTATATGCTGTCTTGATCTCTTTCGAAACAGCAATAAAGGAACACATCCCCAAAAAATTTGCAAGGATCATATTATTTGTAAAGATCGCCGCAAAAAATATTACGATAGGATTGATCGACATTATGCTTTACCTCCTTTCGATTCCGCTTTCTTTGCAATACGATATTGAGAGACCCATATGATAACAGCCAGCACAAAGAATGCAGAAGGTGGCATGATCATCAAAGTCCAATTTACAAATCCTTCCGGTACCACATTCATTCCAAAGATCGTCCCAAAGCCCAGAAGCTCTCGAACAAAAGCGATCATAAGAAGTACCACTGTGTATCCGCCTCCGTATGCGATACCGTCCACAAAAGATTCCATCGGTGAATTGTTCTGTGCAAAAGCTTCACAACGACCCATGATGATACAGTTTGTGATGATCAGACCGACATAAGGTCCAAGCGCTTTACTCATATCCGGCCAGTAAGCCTTCAAAAATACGTCCATCATAATAACAAAAAATGAGATGATAAAAGTCTGAACGATCATACGAATATGTTTTGGCGTATAAGAACGAAGTAATGCGACCAAAAATTCGGAGCATGCCGTTGTCAGCATCAATCCCAGACCCATTACCAAGGAGTTCATCATAAGATTGGTAACAGCAAGCGAAGAACAGATCCCGAGTATTTGAACAAGCACCGGGTTATCCGTGATAAAACCCTTTTGCATGATTTCTTTTATTTTCATACTACTGTCCTCCCTTAAAATTCTCTTTGATGATCTGAATATTACTATTCAATAGATCTCGCATCGAAGCGGATGTCAAAGTAGCCCCGGTGATCGCTTCGATATTTGCACTTTTTTGTGGCGGATAATCGAAATATCTTCCATCAGTCAGTACAAGCTCTAAACTACGGAATTGCTCTTTGAACCAGTCTTCTTCGATACGCCCCCCGAGTCCGGGAGTCTCACTATGTGTTATAATGTCCATCCCGATCATACGCTCCATATCTTTATCCATCGCTACCAATGCATCTACAGTGCCCCATAGCGCTTTTCCGGTGATCGGAAATGCATATGCTTGTATTTCACCGTTTTCTTTATACATATAATAATTCGGTTCCATCGAAAGCTCCGTGGTATCCATAAAATCGATCGGAGCTGCTTTCACATGCTCCTCAAAGATCTTCTCCGCTTCTTCCGCATTCTCAAAGGGAACATTCATCGCATACAGCAATTTTTGGTGAAAGATCGCCTTTTGCTGCAATTCGATCTTTTCTTTTGTCGCATGATCCAACAAAGCGAGGATCAAAACCATAACAAAAGCAAGAACTGCCATAAAGACCATCGGATACCATAGAGTATCGTTTCGTGAAGTCTTTGCTTTAGCCATTTGCAACCGCCCCCTTCTTTTTCTTTTTATCATGATGAGATTTGATCGTCTCATCGATCAACGGTACGAAGGTGTTTGCGATCAAAATGGCAAACATCATTCCTTCTGCAAACAAAGAAAAACTTCGAATGATAAAGGTCACCACGCCGATAATGATCCCATAGATCCACTTACCTTCCTTCGTGGATGAAGCGGATACCGGATCAGTCGCCATAAACACAGCACCAAACAAAAATCCTCCGCTAAGCACTCCCTGCAAAGGCGAGATCAGTTCTGCAGAAGAAATCATCCCGATCGCAAGACTGGCTCCCACAAACCCAAGCACACATGCAACCATGATCTCCCAAGCCGCTGTTTTTTTATAGACCAAATAAACTGCTCCAAGCAAGATCAAGATCTTGCTCGTTTCACCCATTACCCCACTGACATTTCCTAAGATCAAATGACTGAGCTCCGTTAAAGCGCCTTCGCTTCTATATCGGATCAACGGTGTTGCTGTGGTGATTGCTTCGACCGCCGGATTGATCCACTTCACAAAACCTCCCGGAAAAGATCCTGCCGCCTGCGTCCAATGGATCGTCATAAAGTTAGGAAAACATACATAAACAAAAGCACGACCAACTAAAGCCGGGTTGAATACGTTCCTTCCAAATCCGCCAAAAGCCATTTTACCAAACACGACACCAAACAAGATCCCTACTACCGCGATCCAAAAAGGGATCGACGGCGGTAAAGTCAAGGTATACAATATCGCTGTTACAAAAATCGACTCCGTAACCGGTTTATTTTCAGTTTTTACAAACAGATACTCCGCAAGAAATGCGAATGCCATCACGACCAGTTGAACAGCGACTGTTCTCCAGCCATAAAAAAAGATTGATGCGATAACGAGCGGGCAAAGTGCCATCAGCACATTTGTCATCATCTTCTGCCTCTGAATCAATTTTTTTGAACTCAACTCTCTTCACTCCTTCTCTGACATATTACTTTTTACTAATATACTTCATCATTCTACCACATTTTTGACAACTTTGCCTGACAAATCTCTAAAATTATATATATTTTTGTAATAGACATTCAAACACTTTCTCTTTAAAAATTTTCAGATCCATTTTGAACTCTAAAAGTCATCATTATCATTTCGATAAAAAAACACTTCTCTTAAGTTTTACGGTTCATTATTATTTCATGATAGATTGTCAAGTTAAGTGCAACATTTTTTAAAATTATTTGAAAAACTTAGCTAAAACTTCTAATGGAGTTTTGAATCCTAATCTTTT
>JAUNKR010000077.1 GCA_030532705.1 Peptostreptococcaceae bacterium | reverse complement strand
AAGAAAGCGAAAGGTTCGGAAAAACGCAAGAGCCTAAAAAGAAAGCGAAAGGTTCGGAAAAACGCAAGAGCCGAGAAGATGCCGACGAGCTGCAGATCATCATAGTCAAAAGGAGCTGTGCGATCAGAGATCTTTTGTGTCGGAGAGGCTGAAACACCATTCAAAATCACATCCAATTTATTATGAAGAAGATCCGGTAAAAATCCGGAGAACAAAAAGGAGGAGCTGTGCGAAAGATCATCGTGGTGGATTATGATCCCATCTGGAAGCAACAGTATGAAGAAGAGGAAAGAAAGATCGTATCGATCCTAAAACCGGAGCTGCGATCGATCCATCATATCGGAAGCACTGCAGTCGAAGGACTGAGCGCCAAGCCGGTGATCGACATTTTGGCGGTCGTGCAGCGGATCGAAGCAGTGGATCGATATGGTGCCGATCTTGAAGCGATCGGCTATGAGTGCAAGGGAGAGTATGGGATCGCAGGACGAAGATTTTTTATAAAGGGTGGCGATGATCGAACGCATCATCTACATGTTTTTTCGGTGGAGAGTGACCGGGAGCTCTTTCGTCATCTTGCGTTACGGGATTACCTGAGAAATTTCCCGCAAAAAGCAAAAGAATATGGCGATCTCAAGCGGGAGCTTGCGCAGCAGTTCAGCGAGGATGCGGAAGGCTATTGTGCCGGAAAGGATGCCTTTGTCAAAGCATTGGAGAGCGAAGCGCTCGATTGGGCACAAAGGATGCAGTGAGTCGCTGAAAGGGATCCGAAGTAAGATCAAAAGCGGAGGTTTTTCGCAAAGATTGAAATAAATCGATAAAGATGATATGATGGTAAAAGTGGTTCACGTAAGGGGGATTTTTATGTCAGAGGATAAAATTTCGTGGAGTGATTGGTTTTCAAAAATCGATACACTTTCTGATGAAGAAAAAGAAAAGGTCTGTTTCAATGCGGATGTTATCGGGACATTGGTTGCCGAATGCGGTCGAAAATCCCTTAGCGTGAAGGACCTCGCCGAATTATCGGATGTTTCGGAAGAGACGATCCGATCGACCTTTAATCTGGAAGAGACACCGAGCATCGATACCTTGTGCAAACTATGCAAAGCGCTCGGGTATAAGATCGGTATCACCCGTGTCGAAGAAGTTTTCCATCCGGTGCGAGAGGTCTTTGTGATGCAGGATTTTGTGCTGAGAGTGGTCTTTGAGAGCTACGATGTCCGCGACTATGATGTGAAGGAGCTGGCGAAGCGGATCAATCTCTTTGAAGAATTGTTGAACGATGAAATGTTTGAGAAAGTGCATGTGGATACGGGAGGATTCGGGATCTCCTGGAATGAGGATTTTGACCTTTATTGTGAAGAACTGTGGCAAAACTCCACTCCGGTCAAGACAGACTGGCTATGATACATAGGCATCGCAGAAGCGGTGCTTTTTTTGTGCAAAAGAAAAACATCGAGTGGGGGACTCGATGTTTAGGGATATTAATAAGGTTTTATTTGATAAGCAGACCCTTATTCATCTGCCTAAAAAAATTATATCACAGTGAAAATAAAAAGTAAATGCTTTGGTGAAATAAAAATCGAGAATTGGCATAAAAAATCTTTCCCGATGAAAAATTACTCCACTTCAAAAACAGCATCCGGGAATGTGCTTTGGATCTCTTCGGTCAGTTCCTGCCATTTGTCTTTTTTGAAATCGCGAAGCTCCTCATCGGTGATGTAATGGGTGAGGATCCTTCGGGACAAAAGCTCGGAGAAGATCGGATCGACATATTGATTCGGCTCGGTCGATTTCATAATATTCATCATGCTTCGATTTTCGCCTTCAAACACGAAGAACAGATTTCCCTTTACAAATCGTGCAGGGCGCGCCATCGTCAAAACGGAGTAGATATTCATTCGGCGAATATCTTTGAGCTTCTGTTTGAGCGACGGCAACAGCTCGTTGATCTTGTCGATCATCGCCTGCTCCTCCTCGTCGATCTCCTGTTTTCGAATATCTTCAACATTTGCAGGAATTATTGCATCTATTTTTTGGCTTGTGGAAAACTCTCCCGCTTCTTCTGCACTGTCTTTTGTGGAAAAAGTGCGGTTATCCACAGCGTTTTGAGGGTTATCCCCTGTATTTTGTGGATAAGTGATGCCTTTTGCCAATTTTTCTTCAAGCTCAAGGACTTTCTGAGAAAGTTGCTTGATTTCAAGATTTTGGGCGGCCAGCTCCGTTTTGAAAATTGAAGGAAGCTGTCGATACAATGCAATATTTTCAAAGTTTGAATTTGTCAGCATGACCATATCCGCCATCAGCTGTGCATCTGGATTCGGACTGAATCGAAGCTGTCCGAGCGTTTTCGACAATTCTTCCAAAATATATGCGGCACAATGATCGCTGAGAAATTCCGAGACCTTCGAGAGCTGAGGATCTTGTTTCGGGATCTTGTTTTGAAACAATATGAGGTCGCGCAAAAACTGGATCAGGTCAAACAAAAAAACTTTCGGATCCATCCCGCTTGTCCGGATCTCTTCAAGCAGCAGCAGGATCTTTGGGGTATTCCCATTTCGGATCGCCTGCAGGACATCATGTTGATAGCTGCTTTGGATCGAGCCGAGAGCCATCGTCACATTTTCAAGATCCAATTCGCCGAAAGAGATCGCCTTATCGAGCAGGCTGAGTGCATCCCGAAGACCACCGTCGCTCTTTTTTGCGATAAAATCCAAAGCCTCATCCGTATAGCCCAGACCTTCTTCTTTCAAAACGACCTTGAGACGCTCGATGATCGCTTCGATCGTGATCTTGTTGAAGTCAAAACGCTGCGTTCTGGAAAGAATGGTCGCCGGCAATTTGTTCGGCTCGGTGGTCGCCATGATGAAGATCACATGGTCAGGCGGCTCTTCCAGGCTTTTCAAAAAAGCATTTGCCGCCGCAGTGGAGAGCATGTGTACCTCGTCAAGAATGTAGATCTTGTATTTTCCTTCAAAAGGAGCGAGGGACAGACGATCGATAATATCTCGAATATCCTCCACCTTATTGTGCGATGCGGCGTCCAGCTCGATGATGTCCATATCGGAGCCATTGTTCAGCTCGGTCGCAAAGATCCGAGCGGTCGAGGTCTTTCCCGTTCCGCGAGGGCCGGTAAACAGGTAAGCGTGACCGATATTGCCCGTGGCGATCTGGTTTTTCAAGATCGGGATGATGTGATCCTGTCCATAGATCTCATCAAAAGTTTTGGGTCGATACATTCGGTAAAGAACCTGATGCATAATGAAGCTCCTTTTCTATAATGAAAAATGAAAGTATAAAACGATCTCGATCGAACACAGAAAAATTTTCAGATAAAACGGTTCTGCACGACTTCCTTTCGATCGATGGGATCGACGATTTTCTATAACAGAAAACCCACCAGGGATCCTAGCACACAGGGGGCTCAGCTTAGTGCTGCTATCTTCCGATCCTGACACGGTTCACTGATTCCTGTTGCTAAGGCCTGATGGGCTAAATAAGAGTATACCAAAAATCCAAGTCAACGTCAATTATTTTACGCTAAGAGGGATCAGCTTTTTGTCACAGAAAAGATCGCATAGAGCAGCGCCAGAAAGATCGGCTGATGGAGCAGATAGATCCGAAGGCTTCGCTGTCCCAATGCTTTTAGAAAACGGCTCGGAGCCGAATCCATCGAAGGATCAAAATGGCTTTGCTTTAAAAATCTGCCGAAATGATATCCGCAGAAAGTGAATAAGATCCACGGGAGCAATGGCACATAGTCGGCGGAAGAAAAATCCGGCCGATCAAAGCCGAAGGCGAATGCTAATGGAAACTGCATCAAAAAACTGTGGATCGACTGATAAAACGAAGTTTTTACAAAAAATCCACGATAGCCGACCAAAAGAATAAGATCCAAAAAGAACATAAACAGGGAAAAACCCTTTGATCGCAGGAGCGAAAACTTTTTTGAAAGAATGTCTTCCCATTTCTTGTAAAGCGCCAGAAGAAGCATGGCAAGCGACAAGAAATGAAGGACGCCGAAATAGATCGCTTCGCTCGGCATAAGAGTCGATGTGGCGACCGTGATCACAAGACTCAGGAGTAACAGGCGCAATGCATTTTTTATAAGCTTTTTGCTATGGACTGCGGAAGCTCCGGAGATAAAAATGAAGCTGAGCACGATATGCATTTGGTAGTAATACCAAGATTGGATACTGAAAAAAGGCATATCGAGCTGAAAAATATATTTCAGATCATAGAGGAGATGATAAAGGAGCATGTGCATGATCGCAAGCCCCCGAAATACATCGATATAATCGATCCGTTTTTGATTGTCCAAGCCGATACCTCCGATCCGGACCTCATAAAAATTCCATTAACTGCTTGGCACGAAAGATCTTTTGTCAGCGCTCTGTTGGGATCAGCGTTTTTAAAGAGTCTTTCGACCCATTTGATTATACCACAAAATGTGAAAAAAACTATAAAGGGATCGATATTTCAATTGTCCTATTCGCTAGGGCAGAAATTCGCTGAAAATAATTTACCTTGCCTTGTGACGATCGTAGTTATTTTGATAATGAAAACCTGCCGGTATCAAAGAAACATATTTTTGTCCGGATCTGCTGGAATCGGTGTATAGAGAGTGATATAATAAATTTGGTTTGAGAGAAAATTTATTTCAATGGTAGATTGTAAAATGAAATTGAACAACTGAATAAAAAAATGATCCATAGTTGG
>JAUNKR010000076.1 GCA_030532705.1 Peptostreptococcaceae bacterium | reverse complement strand
GGGAATTATAATGATTAACAAAGCAGGACGAGAAATTCCCGACGATATCCTGAAGAATGGATTGGAAGTATATCAGGGAGTAAACTACAAAGACGATTTTGAATACAAAAAAGCGGCTCCGAAGGTGAAGGCTTTTGTCGATCGTGACAAGTCGGAAAGCAAGATCCTCGGCAGCATCCAAGAAGCAGTTGAAAAATCGGGACTCAAAGACGGAATGACGATCTCTTTTCACCATCATTTTCGAAATGGCGACTATGTCGTGAATATGGTGATGGATGTGATCGCATCCATGGGCATCAAGGACTTGACGATCTGCGCAAGTTCGCTCGGCGAGGCACATGACCCGATCATTAAATATATCGAAGACGGTACGATCACCGGACTTTCTTCATCCGGTGTGCGTGGGAAGATCGGTGAGGCGATCTCTTTCGGCAAGCTGAAAAATATCGCATACATTCGTAGCCACGGCGGTCGTGTTCGTGCGATCGAGTCGGGCGATGTGCACATCGATGTGGCATTTATCGGCGCACCGACCTCGGATGAATACGGAAATGCTCGCGGAAAAGGCGGCAAGTCCGACTGTGGTGTTTTATCCTACGCGATGGTGGATGCGGAATATGCGGACAAGGTGGTCATCATCACCGATTGTTTGGTAGATTTTCCAAACTTCCCGCCGAGTATCGAAGCAGTCGATGTCGATTATGTCGTTGTTGTGGATGAGATCGGTGATCCGAACAAGATCGCGAGCAAAGAGATCCGCTTTACACAGGATCCGAAAGAGATTATCATGGCGGAGATGACGGCAAAATTTATCGCAAATACGCCATATTTCAAAGACGGATTTTCTTTCCAAACGGGAGCGGGCGGCGCGTCACTTGCGGCAACTCGTTTTATGAAACCTTATATGGATGAGAAAGAAATCAAGATGTCTTTTGCCATCGGCGGGATCACCGGACCTTTGGTGGAGCTGATGGAGCAGGGATATATTCGTGTGCTGGTGGATGCACAGGATTTTGACTTGCAATCGGTGGATTCGGTTCACAAAAACCGCAATCACTATGAAATTTCAACTTCTCAATATGCAAATCCTTTCAACAAGGGAGCATTTGTGAATAAATTGGACTTCGTGGTGCTCGGAGCGCTTGAGGTCGATGTGGATTACAATGTCAATGTCGTTGTCGGCTCCGACGGAGTGGTTCGTGGAGCGCCGGGCGGTCATACGGATACATCGGCGGGAGCGAAGGTGACAATTATCGTGGCGCCGCTTCTTCGTGGAAGAATCCCGACCGTACTCGACAAGGTAACGACGATCACGACACCGGGCGACAGCGTGGATGTATTGATCACGGAAATCGGAATTGCCATCAATCCGAAGAGAACGGATCTGATCGAAGCGATCAAGCAGACGGATCTGCCGCTGATGACGATCGAAGAAATGCGTGACCGAGCGTATGAGATCGCGGGCAAGCCGGATGATGTGGAATTTGAGGACAAAGTGGTGGCGCTGATCGAGTATCGGGATGGCACCATTTTGGATGTGGTTCGTCAGGCAAAACCTTATCAATTGTAGTGTGGATTGCTCAAGCTAATGATGTTAGATCACAACGATCTCATTGGCAATAAGGTTCAATAATTGAAGTTTTTGGGCATCCGTTCCAAGTCAAAAAATTAAACTTCGCTTCGCTCATAATTTTTTGAGCGTGACTTGTTCACTTGATGCAAAAACTTGGAAATTCTTTCACAAAATTGCCGGATGAGATCGTGCGATTTGCAAAGCGAGCGGTAAGATGGCTAATGTTGCCGTCGCTTGAGCAATATTTGAATGAGTGAGGTTTTGTCTGCGAAGGGAACAAATTGTTTGGGAGGGGCGATGAACGAAAAGTGGATAGCGTATATTGCGTCTCTTGGGCAGAGGGCTTTGTTATATGAAGCGATGCTGTACCCGAAGGCAGGTCTGGTGGATCCGATCTCTCGCGGGGCGCACAAGGATATGGACATCACGACTTTTATCGACAGTGCACTCGCATTGGGGAATGGATTCCATGATTTTGTGAAGATCGGTGCGGAGCATGCTTTTGAAGAGCCGAAGAAGGTCCGGACGCTTCTTCGCACGCGGGGGATCCTGGCGGAGCGGGAGATGTATCTTGCGACATCGAATGTGAATACGCACAAGGGGATCATTTATTCGATGGCTTTTTGTCTTTGTGCGGTCGGACGGATTCTATCAAGGGCAATCTCAAGCGGAGAGCTGATCTCGATGGAGCCTTTTCTCCGAGGGGAGCTGTTTGAGGCGATGAAGGAGCATCATGGGGATCGGGAAGGTTTTTTGCAAGCGGATCCCATCTCGGAGGATGTTCTGGTCGAACGGATCATTGAGGAAGTCAAGGAACTTTCTGCAGGGATCTTAGAGGATGACATGAAGGATGCAAAACAAAGAACGCATCGGACAGTCGGGGAAAGACTTTATTTAGATCATGGGCTAAAGGGCGCGCGTGGGGAGGTCGAGGACGGCTTGCCGACGGCGCAGATAGGCTACAGATATTTGAGGGAGCGAGGATCGATGGAGCGGACGGATCTGCTCAGGGCTTTGCTTCTCATCATGGAAACGAATTGCGATACGAATGTGATCGCTCGCGGAGGTTTTGATTTTTTAGAGGAGGTTAAAAACAGGAGCAAGGAGCTTTTGAAGCTTGATGACAGGGGTCTGATATCGGGGCTGATCGAGATGGATGAATGGTGCATCGAGCACAATATCAGTCCGGGCGGCTCGGCGGATCTTCTATCGATCGCGATCTTTCTATATTTGATAAATTTTGGAGGTAAAAGATGGAAAAACTGAAAACACAAAAAGAATATTTCGGGATGCCGATCTATCTGTTATTGGCGACATCGGCAGTCGTTTTGGTGGCGATGTATTTCGGGACATTGCCGAAAGATCTTGTCGGTGGATTTGCGCTGATGTTTGCGATCGGTATGATCCTAAACGAGATCGGGGATCGTATCCCGATCTGGAATGAGTATGTTGGAGGCGGTCTGGTACTGTCGTTCCTGGGTTCTGCGGCATTGGTATATTATAATCTGATCCCGGAAGAGTATGTCGGGGCGATGAATACGATCATGGACGATCAAGACTTTTTGACTTTCTTTATCATCGTGTTGATCACCGGCTCGATCTTGGGGCTGGATCGTAAATTATTGATCCGTTCTTTCGCGGGATATATCCCGGCGATCCTCGGCGGTCTGGTCGGAGCATTTATTCTGGGTATCGCAGGCGGTCTATTGTTTGGGATCAATCCGGCAGAAGTCGCGCTGAAATATGTCCTTCCGATCATGGGCGGTGGAAACGGCGGAGGGGCTGTGCCTCTGAGCCAAATGTATGAGACAGTGACCGGAAAGCCGAAGGAAGAGTATTATGCCTTTGCGATCGCGATCCTGACCATCGCGAATATCTTTGCGATCATCACAGCGGCGATCCTAAACAAGATCGGAAAGATGAAACCGAGCCTTACAGGAGATGGAAAATCGCTGATGAGAAGCAGTGGCGAGATCAAGGTCGAGGAAAACTCGGTAAAAGCGACGATGAAAAATATCGGTGCGGGACTTGTAGTGACTTTGGCATTCTACGCATTGGGCGGTCTGTTTGCAGGAAAGATCCTTCCTAAGATCTTCGGGGTAGCGATCCACCGTTTAGCATATACGATCATCTTCGTTGCATTGGCAAATGCGCTTGGCTTGATCCCGGATGCAGTGAGAGCGGGAACGAAAAAATTACAATCTTTCTTCACAGCGGCATTTATCGTGGTCATCATGGTCGGTGTCGGTGTCGATACGGATCTTGCGGATCTGATCTCTGCGATCACTTTCAGCAATGTGATCATGGCAGGCTTGATCGTAGTCGGTGCGATCCTTGGATCTGCTTTGCTTGGCTATGTGGTAGGATTTTATCCGATCGACTCGGCAGTCACGGCAGGACTATGTATGGCGAACCGAGGCGGTTCGGGAGACCTTGCGGTGCTTGGAGCGGCTAAGCGTATGGAGCTGATGTCTTATGCACAGCTTTCGTCAAGACTTGGCGGCGGTATCGTATTGGTCATTGCAAGTATTTTGTTTGGTAAATTACTATAATGAATATTTTTTCGAGAGGTAAGGAGCAGACTTTGGATGATATTCTAAGACAAAAAGAGGCTCGCGTGAGCACGATCCGTCATCTGTTGACAAAGTATCCAAACACTATTATCTGCTTCAAGTTGAATATTCCGGGCCCCATCAAGAACAATCAATATATTTTTGAGATCTTTACCGAGGGCAGACAGGCGATCCTCGACCGATTTTCAGCGGCAGGGAGCCGATGTCTGTATGATAAGTCCAAGTTTTCGGATGCCGGCGACGAACTTTATGTCGTCGTGGCGGAAGATCCCGTCTTGGTCAAAGAATGGATGTGTGAGATCGAAGAAAAGCATTTTTTTGGAAGATTGTTTGACATCGACGTGATATCAGGGGACGGAACGGTATCGAGGACCCGGATCGGTCTTAGCGAAAGAAAATGTCTGCTCTGCGATGAAAGGGCTACAGTATGTGGCCGAAGCAGAAAACATACCGTGAAGGAGCTTCAAGAAAAGATCAGCGAGATCTTTGAAAAACGGATCCTGAACAAAGGGTTCGAAAGTGCGTGATAAATAACGGAGTAAAATGGATAGATCGACCGTCGGCTACAAAGGCTCAGTCCCCCAAGCCGACGGTCCTTTTGTTTGCCCAGCATGGGCGTTTTCTAACGGGTGAAAGTCCCGAGTGCACGT
>JAUNKR010000022.1 GCA_030532705.1 Peptostreptococcaceae bacterium | reverse complement strand
ATGTTATGAGGAACAGAATTTAACACGGGCAAGTAATTCTTTTCCCATGATAAACGCGCTTCTGAGATACTATCTTCCATGTCTTGAAGGCATATCTCTTTTGCATGCGGTACAGAAGATTCCATATAGGATCTCCACTTTTCCAGATTGAATTGGTCGCTCTCATAAGCTGTCAATATATTTTGAGTCGCATCAATTATATTCATTTGCTTAACCCTTTTTTGTTGCACATCAAACCTAAGCACTTGCCCCGGCTCGAGTGAGCTTCACGACACATTCTGTATGCATACTGTGGCAGAAGTTATCAATTCCGGTGCATTCGTTCATCTCATAGCCGAGTTGTGTGAGGATGTCGATATCTCTTGCCATGGTGGACGGATTGCAGGAGACATAGATGATGCGCGGAACTTGCATGTCGGCGATGGTTCTGAGCACGATCTCTTCAATCCCTTTGCGTGGCGGATCGACAACGACCACATCGGCGCGGATCCCTTTTTTGTACAGTTTGGGCACTTCGACTTCCGCTTTGCCGACAATGAATTCGGCATTCTCAACATTGTTGATCTGTGCATTGCGTTTAGCGTCTTCGATCGCTTGGGGCACGATCTCGATCCCATATACTTTTTTTGCTTTTTGCGATAGAAAGAGGGAGATCGTCCCGATCCCGCAATAGAGGTCGAATACCGTTTCATTTCCTGTCAGGTCAGCGTACTCAAGTGCTTTGGAGTACATCACATCGGTCTGGACCGGATTGACTTGATAGAAAGAATGGGCTGAGATCTCAAATCGAAAGTCGTGTAAATAATCGATGATCTTTTCTTTTCCGAAAATCAATTTATTTTCCTGCCCTAAGATCGCATTTCCTCTGCTGCTGTTGATGTTTTGGATCACGCTTTTGATATTCGGATCTGCCTCATGCAATCGCCGGGCCAAAATTTCAAATCCATGATTTTTCGCATCCGAAGTAACGAGCACGACCATGATCTCACCCGTCTTGTATCCAACTCTTGTCACGATACGGCGCAATGTGCCCCGCCCTGTTTTCTCATCGTAGATCGAGATCTTGTTTTCGAGGACAAAATTTTTGATGATCTCTAAGATCTTTGTATTGCTCGGATGCTGAATATGGCACTCATCGAAGGCGATAATGTCATGGCTCCTCTTCTTATAAAAGCCGATCTCGACTTCTCCCTTTTCATTAAGTCCAACAGGAAATTGTGCTTTGTTTCGATAGTAGTATGGATCTTCCATGCCGATGATGGGTTTTAGGTTGGGGTCCACCAGTTTTCCGATACGCACCAAATTCTCAAAGATGATGGATCGTTTGAGCTCCAATTGCTTTTTGTAATCCAAATTCATCATCGTACATCCACCACAAATGCCGGTCAACGGGCATCGAGGCTCTACGCGATCAGGGCTTGGTTTGATGATTTCTACCAAGTCTCCGACGGCATAATTTTTTTTGGACTTTGCGATCCTTGCTTTCACAATATCGCCTGTAATGGCTCCATCTACAAAGACAGTAAATCCATCATATTTTCCGATAGCCTCTCCTTTATGTCCGATATCAACGATTTCTATTTCATAAATTTTATTCTCTTGTAACACCATAACCTCATTCTATTTAAACTTTATTGTTCGCCACTTTCACTTGAAGTTTGACCTTCCTATTGATTTACACATGTGGCAACCTCAAAACCGTATTTTTGTTTTGCTGTTCTCAGCTTCAGAAATTCTTCACAATTTTTTAGCCGATCTATTCCAATCTCACATTGTCATTCAAGAGCCGGATCATACCTGTGATTCTTGGATCAAGTTTCGAATGTCCTGCTCGCTGAAATGGTATTTTGTATTGCAAAAATGACATTGTAATTCGGTCTCTTTTTCTTTTGCCAAAATGTCTTCAAGCTCTTCAAGTCCGATGCTGACAAGTGCAGCTTCCATACGTTCTCTTGAGCAATCACAACGAAACTCCACCTTTACTTTTTCATTGAAGATCGGATCCAAGCCTTCGAGTACAAGCTCAACGATCTCTTCCAGCGTTTTTCCGTCAGCGATCAAATGGGAAACCGAAGATACTTTGCTCAGATTCTTTTCAAGCTGAGAGATCTCTTCTTCCAGCGCATCCGGCATCAATTGCACAATAAATCCGCCTGCCGCCATAATGCTTTGATCCGGTGCGACCAACACCCCCAGTGCGACTGCTGACGGCTGTTGCTCAGAATAAGCATAATACGCGGTAATATCTTCTGCGATCTCTCCGGTCACCAGATCTGTTTGTCCGATATAAGGGTCTTTCAAGCCAAGATCTTTGATCACGGTAAATTTTCCCTCTCGTCCAAGTGCGCCGGACACATCGAGTTTTCCGTCCTCTCGAAGCGGCAGATCGACCATCGGATTCATCGGATATGCTTTGACCACTCCTTTTGAGTTGACCACAGCGACTACGCCGCCAAGAGGGCCGTCTCCTTTGATCTGAACCGTCAGTTTGTCATTATCTCCCTTCATCATCACGCCCATCATCGAAGCGGCCGAGATCATACGTCCCAGTGCCGCCGATGCGACCGGCGTCGTGTGATGGATCATTCGTGCTTTTTCGACCATATCCGTCGATTCGATCGCAAAGATCCTCATCGTCAGATTTTTATTCGTTGCTCTTAGTATTTCTCCCATAATTTCTTCTCCGATCATTCTAAATATATTACAAGATCCTTGATGAAATATTTTCATCGAATCACTCTGTAAAGATTTATCCTATTTTGATTTTGTTCTTAAAGCTGACGACCCGATAGATCGTCTTGATAAAATCCTTTGACGATCTTCTGTTTTCCTCAGCATCAAAGGTCGATAAAATATTTTACACTTTCTTCAAAATATCCGATTCAGGAATCCTGGCTATTTGACACAACTGAAGAAGATCCGCTCACTCTTTTCATTCGGGGTCTTCATCTCAAAGTCCGCATAGGTTTTGATATTTTGAAACCCTGCTTCTTTTAGAAGCTGAATGATCTCCTCTTCTCCATAGGCTCTCTGATAATGGATTTCGGTATCTCTGCGGTAAAGCTCCTCTTCACGAGAAAAAATATTGATCAGCATCTCTGCGAGCTTTTCGTTTTCGTCATAAAAATTCTCCCACAGATAGGCAAAATCTTCAAAGCTTTCCCCAAATACATGATTGCCCAAAATATTTTGAAGCTTATACTCTGAACTGATGTCAAAGACTAGCTGTCCTCCCTTTTTCATCCGCGGATAAAGATACCGTAGGGCGGAGCGCAATGCATCTTTGTCTATGATATAGTTGAAAGTATCGTTGCAGGCAATGATACAATCGATCTCATAGATGTCAAAGTCCATTTCGGTGATATCCTGCTGGATCAAAATGATGTTTTTGCCAAATTCCGATGTTTTCTCACGAGCCAGCTCCAGCATTTCTTCCGAAATATCGACCCCGACGACCTCATAGTCCCTCTGGAGCAATTCTTTCGTGATATTGCCTGTCCCACATCCCAGCTCCAAGATATTCTTCGGTAGATCCCCCTGCTCCTCTACCATCTGCATGACAAAATCTGCCCATTCTGTATAGTCCACCTGTTCCATCAGATCATCGTAGATCTGTGCCAAAAATCCGTATGCTTCCTGCCCCATCTCTTCTCCTTTATCCTAAAAATCCCTTTCCAAAAGTATTTTTATACCAGTAAAGGTCTGCACTTCAATGATTCAAAAATCTTGTTTTTGATCTTTCAAAAAACTCTATTGCTTTCCGCTTAAGATCAAAGCTTTCGATCTTCAGAAAATCTAGCTGTATTCGATCTTCACCTTGCTTCCGCCTTCTCCCATCTTTGCCGGAGTGACCATCAGCTTGACCGGAATACGTTGTTTCAGTTGCTCCACATGTGAAATGATACCGATCTTCAGCCGATCATGTTGGATCTTTTCCAGCGCATCCATCACGACCTCAAGCAGATCATCATCTAGTGTTCCGAATCCTTCATCCAGGAAAAAGAGCTCGAGTGGTGCAACGCCTTTAAGCTGGATCTGCGCTGAAAGTGCCAATGCCAGCGAAAGAGATACGACAAAGGTCTCCCCTCCGGAAAGTGATCTTACATTACGGATCGCCCCGCCATTCTTGTTGTCACGGATCTTGAAAGCTCCTTCTTCATCCACTTCCAGATGATACGCTCCGTTTGTGATGTCCGAGAGGATCTGAGTCGCTTCGATCGTCACATAATCAAGCTGCTTCATCGCCATAAACTCAACAAACTTCTTGCCCATGAACACCTGTCTCAGTTCCTTGAGTAGTTCGAAACGGTCTGTGATTTTTTGCTGTCGAACGCAAAGCTCTCTTACCTGCTCCAATTTAGTTTTTTTATCGTTGTAGATTTGCTGATCTCTTGCAAGTTTCTGTAACAAGTCTTCAAATTTCTGATTGATCTCGTTGTTCTTTTGCTTTATATCTTCGAAAATTTCTTCCGAAATATGACGATCTCCGATCTGTTTTTTGACATTATCGATCTGCCCTTTTTGGGAGCTTAAAAAACGTTGATGTTGCTCGATCTGTTCATTTTTTGTTCTCTTATCTTCATCCGATAGAGCTTTTGATTCGATTTTCGGGATCCATTCTTTGAGCTGATCAAATTTTTGCTGATCATTCAAGTCCGAAAAATTCACGATCTCAAGCATCTCGATTTTTTCATACAGTTCCTTCTGAGTATTGCGAGCCATCTCTCGCATACTATCAAGATTTTGTTGTGCCAGATCCTTTTGCTTGGAAACTTCGTTCATCTGACGATCATTCTCATCCTTATCTCGCTTCACTTTTTCAAAACGATCTTGCAAGTCTTGAATGGATCTTTTGTTTTTTTCGATCTCCATCGTTGGATCCATTGCACTGCCAAGCAAAGATTCCAGCTGTTTCTGATCATTTTCAGCGATCGCTTCAAGCTCCCGTTTCTGCGCCTTCATTCCTGCAAAGGCTGATTTTAGCTCTGTCAAGTCGTTGCGCAGCCGCTCGATCTCATTGGATCTTTCGATCTGTTTTTGACCGGATAATTCCACCTCGCTCTGGATCGCATCGATCTTTTCCTGGATCTTGTTCAGTGCTTCCAACTGTTCTCGAGGCGTTGTATCGCTACGATCCCCAAAAACATTCTTGAGTTTTACACCGATCTGCTCCATCTCCTGCCGCAAGTTTTCAGCCAGACCGAGATCCTTTGTCAGCTGCTCTTTTAACGCATCGCCGGTAGCAAGCTTTGCTACCATAAGATTTTGTAAATTATTTTCTTTTTGTTCAAGCTCTTTTAGAGCGCCTTCAAATTCCTTTAGGCCGGACCGGATCTTCTGATCTTCCTGCTCGTCTTTCAGAAATTGTTCTTGAAGAGCATCTTTATCCGGCTCCGGCATCGGTCTTTGAAGTTCTTCATCCAGCTCTTTCTTTGATCCCTCAAGGATCGATATCTTTTCATCCATCGACCCCTTCATTTGGACCAGCTGTTGTTGTTCTTTTCCAAGCTCCTCTAATTGAGTTTGGATCTCTCCAAGCAATGCTGTTGCATGGTCGTCTTGTTCTAAGTCTTCCTCCCGCAGATCTTTTACAAGATTCGAGCATACCGGACAAAGATCCCCTTCATGCAATGAACGCCGGATCACATCCGCACTGTTTTTCATCAATAGCTCATGATATTCCTGTTGTTTCTTTTGGTATTCCGATACGGTGACATGCATTTTTTTCTGATGTGACTCTCTGCCTGCCAAAAGCTCCGTCAAGCTGTTTGAGATCTCCATATATTCCCGTTGCTTTTTGCTTCGCTGGTCGATCTCATCGATCTGTTGTAGAAACTTCTGTTTTTTTTCCACTATATGAAGCGGATCTGCAAAAGGACTTTGCTTATAGAGCTCGTGCCGTTTAGACAATGAGCTCTTCTGTTCCTGAAGCTCTGTTTGCTTCGTTTTCAGATCGGCGATCTCCTGCTCGATTTGTTTCAGCTTTTCCTGAGCCTTTAAGACCTCTGAAGAAAGCAACTCAAAACGCGCGGTCAGATCCTTTCGCTTGTCAAAATAAGTCACCGCTTCCATGAGCCTAATTTTTTCTTCCTGTGATACTTTATTTTGCTTGATCCAATCCTTCTTGCTTAAGATTTCTTTTTCCAATTCGATCTTTTGAGATATGAGCTGTTCGTTTTTTGATTCGATCTGTTTCGCTTTTTGCTCTGATTTTGTGAGTTCCTCATCAATGGCCGAAAGTCTTTTTTTGTTTTCGCTATACTTTTGCCATCTTTCGATCGATCCGTCAAGCCCGGCCTGCTTTTTGAGCAGTTCCGGATATCGAGTATTTTTCTCTTCGTCGATTTTTTGAAATAGCTCGCTCAGCTCTTTCTGTAGTTGAACCATTTCTTTATGATGTTCTTCAAGTCGTAGCAACTCATTTTTTGCCTTTAAGCCCCTCTCATTCAAATCTCGATAGCTTCTGAACATCGGCTCCAAGATCGTCGCTTTGTTCGCTTCATCGAGCTGTCTTTTGAGACCTTCGATCTGTGGGACATTCGATAGCTCTCGCTCCAAACCTTTCTCCAGCTCCACAAGATTTTTTTGTAGCTCAAAGACCGCCTTCGATCTTTCAAAATCAAGATCGGACGCTTTCTTTTCTTTTTCTAAGATCTTCAGCTCTTCTTTCGATTTATTTACGAGTTGCTTCTGCTCTTTGACGAGATCTTCGCTGATTTCGCCATAGGCCTTGAGCTCTCCTTCGATCGTACTTTTTTCAAGCTCAACTTTTTTTACCTGCTCTCCGATCTTGATCTCGAGATCCCTGCCATATTTTTCGAGGTTAAACAGTCGTTCAAGGATCTCCCGGCGATCCTTGCCTTCCATTTTCAAAAAATCATTGAACCCGCCCTGAGGCAATACGACGGTTTTTACAAAATCCTCATACTCCAATCCGATGATCTTTTTGATCGCTTCGGAGGTTTCTCTTTCTTTTTCGCCAAGGATCTCATTCTCCGTAAGAGATACGATCTTACATTCGCCTGTCTGAACGCTTCCCTTTTTGTTCCGCTTCAGCTCTCTTATGATCTTATAGCGACGGCTGGTGTCCGAATTGACTTCAAACTCAAAGACGACTCGAGCCGTATCCAAATTGGTATTGATATATTCCGATTTATTTTTCTTATTGGTTTCTCTGGCGATCTGCCCATAAAGCGCAAAGGTGATCGCATCCAGCACAGTAGACTTTCCACTCCCTGTCGGTCCGAAGATCCCAAAAAGACCTTGACTGCTCAGTTTCTCAAAATCGATCGTCTGTTCTTCCACAAAGGAGTTCAATCCCTTGATGCTTATACTAATCGGCTTCATGCTCGCCCTCCTCCAAAATATTCATCAGAAGATCCACCATCTCTCTTTGTGGCTCCATTCCCTTTTGTGCTTTATAAAATTCAACAAACTGATCTTCAAAAGACAGCTCACTGATACGATGCATCTCTTTTTTATGGATCATCGCCTGGATATTCGGGCGAATCTCCAGGATGTCTTTTTTTAGAGACTTCATTTTTTTGATCTCATCCTCACGGATCGACCGATCGGTCTTGATCTCCAAATAGACCCAGCTGTTCTCTCCTTGATGCTCTTCACATTTTTGGATCGCTTCTTCAACAGAATCCACTTTCCACAGCTCGATCGGTTTGAAGATCGGGATCTGTACCTCATCGATGGTCACCTGATGCTCCTTGTCCACATCGATCACATAAAATTTCTTGTTCGTGCTTGGCTCGGATATGCTGTAATGGATCGGAGAGCCGCTATATCTCATCTTTTTATCCGTATTTGGCAAAATTTGCGGTTTGTGGATATGTCCCAGCGCAGTGTAATGTGCTTTTTGAGGAAGCAGATTCGTCCCGACCTGAAAACTTCCGCCCAAAGAACTCACACGCTCGGAGCCTGCCGGATCTGCACCGAATGCAAAAAGATGACTCACGGTCAGATTGATCGTATCTTCTCTAAAATACGATCCCAGATGCTCGAACAAAGCACCGATCTTTTCAGCATAGCTCGCCATCCGCTCCTCTTCTTCCTCATGATCCTCATAAAAAACTTCATTAAGCCTCTTTTCGCTCGGGTATGGAACGGCAACGACCACTACATTTTCTCCATGGATCTTCATCTCCACAAAACCTTCTCCGGAGCGGATCAACTCGTGATTTCCATACATCCCCGTATGCACGATCGTCTTTGGCGTACCGA
Organism: Peptostreptococcaceae bacterium; assembly: GCA_030532705.1. GTDB lineage: Bacteria > Bacillota > Clostridia > Peptostreptococcales > Filifactoraceae > JAUNKE01. The sequence continues at coordinate 27,344 of JAUNKR010000022.1, read as the reverse complement.
GCATGACGATCCCATGTTCCATTGCGAGAGGTGTTGCCGAGACCAGACGATCCGGATTATCGTGGTTGCCGGCGATCACAAGTGTCAAACAATCTCCTTTTCGAGAAAGTTTTTTGAGTGCATCATAAAACAGTTTTTCGGCTCGTGCCGGCGGATTCGGTGTGTCATATACATCACCGGCCAACAAGATCAGATCCGGTCTGAGCTCCTCACATCTCCCCACAAAAAAATCGATGAACTGCTCCTGCTCATCCAATCTGCTTGCACCTTCCAAGTTTTTTCCCAAATGCCAATCCGATGTATGTATGATCCGCATGATCCTTTATTCCTCCAATTATTCCATCAATCCAAAGCTGATTTCTCCTCTAAAAAAAGAGCATCTCGATCTCTATTATGATCTACCATGCTCTTTTTGAAAGCGAGGTTTCCACCTCTTATTTTATCATAGATAATCACTTCTTGGGGGCATTGATCCAAAAAAGTTCTTCCAATGGTTTGATTGATCCGAAAAAATAGTCAACCGAAAATATTTTCCGGGTAAGAACGCTCGCTAGACTCTTATGCCTACTTTTGAGCAAGGATCCGCATTTGAATGCTTCGCTTGTAAACCGAAAATGATTCATCACCGAGAGATCACTTGATCTTTTGCCTGAGTAAGCGGGATGAACATCGCCGATCCGGTCATACCATAAAAAGAGCCCATCTTACGATGAAGCTCTTATATGATCTTAATTATCCAGTTTTAATATGGACATAAATGCCTTTTGCGGCACTTCTACGCTGCCGACTTGGCGCATCCTTTTCTTTCCTTCTTTTTGTTTTTCAAGAAGCTTTCTCTTTCGAGAAATATCTCCTCCATAACATTTTGCCAATACGTCTTTACGATATGCCGAGATGGTTTCTCTTGCAATGATCTTCGTTCCGATCGCCGCTTGGATCGGGATCGGGAATTGATGTTTCGGGATCTCACCCTTGAGTTTCTCCACCATCAGCTTTCCACGTTTATAGGCGGTCGATTCATGGACGATGAAGGATAATGCGTCCACCTGTTCTTTATTGATGAGGATATCCATTTTGACGAGCACGGATGGGGAATAATCCTTAAATTCATAGTCAAAAGAGCCATATCCCTTGGTTCTTGATTTCAGCGAGTCAAAGAAATCATAAACCACTTCGTTGAGCGGAAGATCGTAATGTAATGTGACGCGTTTTGTATCAAGATACTCCATATTGATCATCTCCCCGCGACGATCCTGAGCAAGCTCCATCACGGCACCGACATAATCCTTCGGTACGATGATATCCGCCTTGACGATCGGTTCCTCGATATGATCGATCTCAGCCGGAGGCGGAAGGTTTGCCGGGTTTTGTACCATCAGCACCTCTCCATTGTTTTTTACGACCTTGTATACTACCGATGGCGCCGTAGTGATCATATCCAGATCAAATTCTCGCTCCAAACGCTCCTGAATGATCTCCATATGCAAAAGACCCAAAAATCCGCATCTAAAGCCGAAGCCTAGCGCCGCAGAGGTCTCGGGCTCAAATTCGAGCGCCGCATCATTGACCTGAAGTTTCTCCAGAGCATCTCGAACATTCTCATACTTCTCGCCCTCTGCCGGATACACTCCGCAATATACCATCGGAGTGGCTTTTTTATATCCCGGAAGCGCTTGCTCGGTCGGATGGTCGACCTGTGTGATCGTATCACCCACACGACAGGATCGAATATCCTTGATCGAAGCGGTAAGATAACCTACATCGCCTGCCTCCAAAATATCCACTGCTTTATGAGTCGGCGAGATCACGCCCACTTCCAATACTTCAAATTCTTTTTTTGTATTCATCATTCGGATGCGATCGCCTTTTTTTACCGAGCCTTCAAATACACGGATATAGGCGATGACCCCTTTGTAGCTGTCATAATAGGAATCAAAGATCAATGCCTTCAGCGATGCTTCCTTATCGCCGGATGGCGCAGGTACATATTGGACGATCGCCTCCAAAACATCCTTTATATTTAAACCGTCCTTTGCCGAGATCAAAGGCGCATAGGATGCATCCAATCCAATGATCTCTTCAATTTCCTCCTTGATCTCATCGGGCCTTGCACTCGGAAGATCGATCTTGTTGATGACCGGCACGATCTCAAGGTCTTGATCGATCGCCAGATAGACATTTGCCAAGGTCTGTGCTTCGACGCCCTGCGCCGCATCCACGACCAAGATCGCTCCTTCACATGCCGCCAAACTTCGCGATACTTCATAGTTAAAGTCCACATGACCCGGTGTATCGATAAGATTCAGATAATATTCGTTTCCATCATCCGCCTGATATACAAGCTTCATCGTCTGCAGTTTGATCGTGATGCCTCGCTCACGCTCGATATCCATATTATCGAGCAACTGCTCCTTCATATCTCTTTGTGCCACTACACCCGTCATTTCGATCAAACGATCTGCAAGCGTTGATTTTCCGTGGTCGATATGCGCAATGATACTAAAATTTCTTGTACGCTCTTGTTTATTCACGGTACTTCCCTTTCTATGTGATCTAATCTATATATTTTACGTTATATTGGCGTTTTTTTCAAGATGGGGATACAAAAAAACTGCCCCGCCGATAGCAGAGCAGCTGATTTTATTCTTCCGTTTCGATCCTCTCGGCGATCTCATCGTCCGATTCCTGAGTTATATTTTCATTTTCCATATAATATGCTTTGACCTTGTCTTCGATCTCCTGCATCAATTCTTTGTTTTCCAGTAGGAAATCCTTGACATTCTCTTTCCCTTGTCCCAGTCGCACTTCACCATAAGAATACCAAGCTCCGGATTTCTTCACGATATCAGCACTTGCCCCCATATCGATGATCTCTCCGACTTTCGAAATTCCTTTTCCGTAAGTGATATCAAATTCCGCAACCTTAAACGGCGGTGCCATTTTGTTTTTGACAACTCGGACTCTGGTCCTATTTCCAAGCATTTCATCGCCTTTTTTGATCGTTTCGATACGACGAACGTCCAAACGGATCGATGAGTAGAATTTGAGCGCACGACCACCTGTTGTCGTTTCGCTTGGGCCGTAGCCCCCTCCGCCGATCTTTTCTCTCAGCTGATTGATAAAGATCGTGATCGTCTTGGATCGATTGATCGAGCTAGTAAGCTTTCGAAGTGCTTTCGACATCAAACGAGCTTGAAGTCCCATCTGCTGATCGGTCATCTCCCCTTCGATCTCCGCCTTTGGCACAAGAGCCGCAACGGAGTCGATCACGATGATATCGATCACGCCGGAGCCCACCAAAGTGTCCGCGATCTCCAATGCCTGCTCTCCATTATCCGGCTGAGAGATGATCAGATTGTCGATATCTACACCAAGTGCCTTCGCATAAGATGGATCCAATGCATGCTCCGCATCGATGAATGCCGCCATCCCGCCGACTTTTTGCGCCTCAGCGATCGCATGAAGTGCAACGGTCGTCTTTCCGGAAGACTCCGGTCCGTAGATCTCGATGATACGACCTTTGGGAAGTCCACCGATCCCAATCGCAAGATCCAGTCCCAGCGATCCGGTCGAAACGACTTCAATATTCATATTGAGATTTTCACCAAGCATCATAACAGAACCTTTTCCAAAATCTCTTTCGATCTTCGCCATCGTCGCATCGATCGCTTTTTTTCTTTCTTCTAATGACAATGGATCCATTGTTCTTTTATCTTTTGTTGCATTCTTTTTCTCTGCCATTTTTCCTCCCGATTTTTATTATTAAAGTTAGTATAGCACAAAATTTTTATTTATGCGATACTCTGCCAAAATCCGCTATCAGATCAAGGTTTTTACGACCTTTATCATCAATGGCTCAAATTTTTGAGTCTCCTTGAGCTGCTTATCCCTCTTGCGTACATAGAACAGACTCAGGATCATCGTGATAAATCCTACCCCGAGCATCAGCATCTCATTGATCTTGCCACTCGCCTTCCCTATAAGATAGGTCGCCGTCACGCCACCAAGCAGTGCGAGCAAGGGGATCATATATACCAAAAAAGCAGCCTTCAAAATATCCGGCGTCTGCATTTCGATCATCACATTGTCCCCGACCTGTGCACCAAGTGTATTTCTCACTTCCACATTCATCTCACTTTGTCCCGTCTTGCCCATTTCACAAGCCTTACAGCTACCACAAGCGGATTTTCTCTTTATATTGACGATCGCATAGTCCTCCTTGAGTCCTATGACCAAACCCATCTCATCCATTATACTCCCTCCTCTACCTGTCTGATCCTTTGGATCGTGGCATCCACGATCTCGTCATTCGGCGCAAGCTCCTTCGCCTGTGCGATATATTGTTTTGCCTTCGGAATATCTTGAAGTGCCAAGTAAACCATCGCCACATTGTTCAACAATCCGACGGAATGATCATCCAGCTCGATCGCTGCAAGATAAAACTCCAGCGATTGCTCATATTCTCCCAAATAAGCATAGCAAACACCCAGTTCAGCCAACAATAAAGTACTTTGGTTGTTGATCTCCAGCGCCGAGGAATATTCCTTGATCGCCTGTTCCATAGCCCCCATCGCTTTATTACAAAAACCTTTGGCAAACAGGATCTGATATTTGAGCTGTAGATTGATCTCATCCATTCTTGCGTCTGCTAAAACTTCCAATGCCCTCTCATACTGTTCCTGCTCGATCAGGCTCTCAGCCTCGATCAAACCGTCAAAGGCATTGATCTCCTCGATCAAAAGATGTGCTCGTTCCTTGAGTTCGCCCTCTCCCTCTTCAAAAGCGATACGAAGCTTCGGCAAAGCATTCTTATGATCCCCTTGATTGAGAAAGATCAGTCCGAGCTGAAAATTCGCTGTAAAATCCTTCGGATCGATCGCAAGCACTTCTTCAAAACCCACTTTAGATTCTTGAAGCAATTCTTCCTTGAGCTTCTTCTCCGTGATCTCTTCGCTAAGCTCCGCACATAGCAATGCATAATTGAACCAAATATCCTTATGCTTCGGATTGATCGATCGTGCAGAACGCATATAGATCAGTGCATCTTTGTATGCGTTGACTTCAAGCTTCCCGATCGCCAGACTCATCGCCAAAAACTCAGGGTTTTCAACCGCTTGATATAGGAAATCCAGATACTCTTCACGATACTTGAACTGTTGATCCAATCCAAAGAGATAGAGCATCGCGGATGAGATCTGCTCAGTCGAAAAATGTTCTGCACCCTTTGCATACTCTTTGATATCCTCTACAAAGACCGGCACGGAAAAATCGTCCGGCACAGATCCGAACTTTTGCAAAAGCTCCTCTTCCAGTTCTAAAAAAGCGATCTTATCGATCTGATCCATCAAATAGCTATCCAAGTTCAGCGTCATAGCTCCTCCTAATTGCTGCAAAGCTTTCATCGCCCTTGCGTTTATAGTCATAATTGATAATGACGACATTATGATTTTTCATCATCTTTTGCTCCCTTTTATATTGTAGCACATCGAAGTTAAAATTGGACCATTGGATTTTCTTAAAGGCCTCTTTCGGTGTGATATGTTGATCAAAAGAAAGCTCCCGCAAGACCTCTTCTTCTTTCAAAATATCAAACACCTCCGCCTTATCTGCGATCATCCTCGCTTTCAAAAAGTCCGGCACATTCGGATTTCGCCCCATCATCAGATAATCCAGTCGAAGCAATTCGACCAAAAACTCATGGTCATAAGAAAGAACCGTCGCACCGATCCGCTTCGATAGTAAGAAGAGCGCATAGAATTCATCATTTTTCTTTGTCAGGTCGATCCGATCCTGCTCGATGATCTCCGAAAGCCATTTGAAAAGCCTGTAACCATTATTCTTAAAAAAAGGATATAGATAAGACATGCTGTTGGCATAGCGCCCTTTATTGTAGTAACGATCCAAAACATTCTCCACTCGCTTCAGTTCGATCAGCTCTTGCGATGTTATGAATTGGTTGCTGATGACTTCATAGGGTGGATAACTTCGAAAAACATAGCCATATCTTTCGATCTGTTCATAGATCGGGCTGCCCTTGAGCAATTTGAGAAAACCAAGCTGCAATGCTTGCGGTTGCAGATCAAAGACATCATTAAAAGAACGTACAAAACGCTCCAGATCTTCATAAGGCAATCCCGCAATAAGATCCAGATGCTGATGGATATTCCCGAAACTTTGGATCGTATTCACATTTTCCTTCAGCTTTTCGAACTGATTTCCACGATGGATCGCCAGCAAAGTTTTTGCATTTGTCGTCTGTACCCCGATCTCAAATTGAAACAGACCGATCCTTGCGGTACGGATGATATCCAGAAGCTCACTTTGCAAGAGATAGGCTGTGATCTCAAAATGGAAATTGATCTTCCCGTCATCCAGGGTCATCAGATATTCAACCAGCCGGGTCGCCCTCTTTGAATCTGCATTAAAAGTTCGATCCACAAATTTTATCTGCTTCGCGCCAAGCGATACGAGTAGCTTGAGTTCTTCATAAACACGTTCTTCGTCAAAATACCGGATCCCTTTGCTCGTTGCCGAAAGACAGTAGGAGCAATTGAAGGTGCATCCGCGCGAAGTTTCATAATAGACGATCTTATTTTCGATCGATTCGCTTTGTTCATTTTCATAGGCACGAGGAACGATGCTCAGGTCTTTCGTTTCCATCGACTTTTGAAGTTCTTCCGCGGAAGCCTCGTTGCAGACTGCCCCCGCGTCTCGAAAAAAGAGATTGGGTATCTTAAGAAGATCTTCCTTATTACGATGGATAAATGACACCGCCCGCTCCGGATCTCCATGATCTCCCGCCAGATCTCCTTGGATGATCTTATCCAGATCAAAAAAAGCCTGCTCTCCTTCTCCGGCAACGACCATATCGATCTGATCTTCCCGAAGCATAAATTCGCGTACCTTATAGCTGACCTCGGGACCTCCCAAGATCACGAGTGTCTTAGGACTCGCCTTCTTTATATTCTGAGCGATCTTCAGCGTTTTTTCGATATTCCATATATAACACGAAAAGGCTACCATATCGTAGCCTTTGCTCAGTATATCATAAAAGATTTCTTCAATGTCTTCATTGATCGTGTATTCGACCGCATCGACTTCTCCCGTCATACATTTGGACAAATACTTGATCGCCAGATTCGAGTGGATAAACTTTGAATTCAGCGATGTAAACAAAATCTTCATAACTCTCCTACTCATACCTTTTCGCAAAAAGATAGCGCTGCGAAAAGTATTTTGAATCCAATTCTTCAATCACGACCTTCATCACGGAACCGGATGATGCATGGATAAATTTTCCATCGCCGATATAGATCCCGCTATGTGTTACTTTGCCTAATTTGAAAGTATCCGGTTGACTTTGTGTTGCTTGGTCTCCTGCAAAAAGGGATAGGGTATCTTCCACATCGATCTTTATATTGTTGAGATTCCCGGTATGTCTCGTATCAAAAAAAACAATATCTCCCACTCTAAGATCCTTTCGATCCACAGGTACTCCGGCTTCGCTTTGTGCCTTTGAAGTTCGAGGAACTTTTTTTCCCGCCAGACCGAAAACATGAAAGATCAGACCTGAACAATCAAATTGATCCGGTCCATATGCACCGTATCGATAGGTCTTGCCCAGCTGAGCATGTGCATACTGACTGATCCGATCTTGCATCTCCGATGCTTCAGAAAAGGTAGTCTTCATCTGTAACGAGACCGGTTGTATATTTTTGGCAGAATCCTCCAGCAACGATGATCCTTGTGTTTGGACATGCTCCACAAAGGAATCCAATCCGTCAAACACCTCATCGACATTCTGTGCATAGGATGCCATCGGTAAGATCATTTCGATCGCAAGCAATCCTGCGATCCATTTTCTTTTATCCATAATTCACCTACAGTATTTCAGTTAATTTTTTACTCATGACCTTGAGTGCTCTCGCTCGATGACTCATTCGATTTTTCTCCTCCGGAAGAAGCTGTGCAAAAGTCTTGTCCGAGCCGATCGGGATGAACAGAGGATCATATCCGAAGCCATGCTCTCCGATCTCATTAAATCCGATCATCCCTTCACAAACGCCCTTGTAAAGACCTTCCCGACCATCCGGAAAAGCTAAAGCGATCACCGAAACAAATCGAGCCGTCCGCTCTTCAAAAGGGACCGACATCAGATTCTGTTTCAAAAGTTTATTATTCCGATGATCATCACAGTCCGCTCCTGCATAGCGTGCAGAATATACGCCCGGTTCTCCGTTCAGTGCATCGACCACCAATCCGGAATCATCCGCCAAAGCGATCTTTCCTGTTCTTTCCATGACCGCTTTTGCTTTGATCATCGCATTTTCTTCAAAAGTGGATCCACTTTCTTCGATCTCTAAGCCTTCTAATCCTATATCGGCCATCGAGAGCAATTTAATATTATGTTTTTCCAAAATATCCTGGATCTCTTGGATCTTGTGTTTATTGGAAGATGCGATGACAAATTCGATCTTTCCTTCTTCATTCAGATATGGCGTATTGTCATAGACCTCTTTTTCTTTGACGACCTTACTTTGCGGCGGATATATTTGAGCAAGGATCTCCTCTCCCAACACTTCTTTTTGTGCCCAAGTGATCTGCTCACATCCTTTTTGAGCCAATGCAAGAAGTTCGTTGAACTGATCGAGTTTGAACGGTCGTTCTTCTCCTGTTGACTGGATCTCTACAAATTCCCCCAAGCCTGTCATCACAACATTCATATCCACATGAGCGGATGAATCCTGTTCATAGCAAAGATCCAAAATATACTCTTCTTCAACGATCCCGACGCTTACCGCACTCACCATATCAAAGATCGGAAAACGTCGGATCAATTTCTCTTTTTTTAGCTTATCGCAGGCAAGCGCCAATGCGATATATGCCCCCGTGATCGAAGCCGTCCTCGTACCGCCATCCGCCTGGATCACATCACAGTCGATCCAGATCGTCTTTTCGCCCAGCGCTTTAAGATCGATGATCGAACGCAAGGAACGTCCGATCAACCGCTGGATCTCATGTGTTCTTCCATCGATCTTGCCTCGAACGGAATCTCTTGTCTTTCTCGTCTGTGTGGATCGAGGCAGCATCGCATACTCGGCACTGACCCAGCCGGTGCCTGTATTTTTTAAGAAAGGCGGCACCTTATCTTCAAAGGATGCGGTGCAGATCACCTTCGTTTCTCCAAATTCCACCAAAACCGAGCCTTCTGCATATTTTGCATACCCAGGTGTAAATTTTATCTCTCGAAGCTCGTTGTTTTTTTTCATATCTTATCTCCCAAAATATCTATCGATCCCCGTTGAAAGCGCGGAAACCAGCGCCTGTTGATAACTTTCCTCCAAAACACGTCTGGATTCATTCGCATTGGAAAAGAATCCAAGTTCTACAAGGATCGCCGGTACTTTTGTTCGCTTTAGCACGACCAGCTTTTCCCCTTTTTTTAGGCCACGATTGTTTGCTCCTGTCTGTGCGATCAGTTCACGTTGAACAGGTTCCGCAAGTGCCTTATTATCCGGCGTATGAGGCACCCAGGTCTCTATTCCATGCGCCGGATGCGAAGTGACTCCTTTTTTCAAGGTTACGGAGTTATAATGGACCGAGATGAACATATCGGCATCCAGATCATTTGCCAACGCGGCACGATCTGTCAATGTCGGATAAAAATCATGATCTCTCGTCATGATCACTTCATACCCCTTTTGTACCAAAGAATCACGCAAAGCAAGCGATGTGCGTAACGCAAGATCTTTCTCATGAACCTTGGTGGTTGGAGAAGTCGCTCCCGGATCATGCCCGCCATGCCCCGGATCGATCACGATCTTCGGTACAGCGGATGGTGCACGATGTAAATTCACGATCACTCCATAAGCATTTTGATCGACTGTGTAGGTAACATTATTACGTAGATTGATCACAAAGTTATTCATTCCATCCCCGTCAACAAAGCTCTGCGTGGTGATCAGCCGATCCATCACCTCTTTATCCTCGCTCATGATATTGATCAGCCCATTTTGTTCCAATACCTGATCTGAGATCTCGACAACGATCTGCTGTTGTCCCTGCTGGATCTTAGCATTTTCAAGTCCCATCAAATTGATCGTAAGTGCCGAATTGTTTCGATCTCTTTTATACTCCAGCTTCGAATTAAAAGTCTTTGTAGGATCCACCGGAATACTTGACTGAGTCGATGTCGACGGATCCAATAGCCCTCCACCTTGTGCCGAAGGCGGAGAAGTGCTCGAATTATCTTTCTGCTGATTATCCAATACCGTGGAAAGCCCGATAAATATATGTTCCGGGATCCCGCCCGCATCTGCATAAGCTGCCGTATGGATCATGCAGCATATCGCAAATATCATAAGTAATCTTTTTTTCATCGAATTTGTTCCTCCTATACGATGCTCTATTTATCCGCTGTACAGCAAATCCTTTTTGATACAGCGGCTCGGTTTTCTTACTCTATTAGATAGAATACCACCAAAAGCGACTTTTTTCAATTTATATCCTCCCTTTGTAATAGGATTGTAAGGTTCGGCTTACTTTTTTGTAACATTCGGCATTGACGCACAAAAAAAGAGCACCCATCACCGATAAGCACTCTTCAAAAAGATTTCATTTAACCAATAAGTACTTTAAGAGCTTAACCCTCTGCTGCTACCAAGCCTTCATCCCCATTACTTTCTTTTGCTTCCTCATATGCTTTTAGAATTTGAGATTGAAGCTCCCATCTCATATCCGCATTGATCGGATGAGCAATATCCCTAAACTCTCCTTCTGACACCTTTCTGCTTGGCATAGCGATAAAAAGCCCATTCTGCCCCTCAATGATCTTTATGTCGTGAACTACAAATGCATTATCAAAAGTAACAGAAACAATTCCTCTCATCTTGCCGTCATCCGATAATTTTCTTACTCTTACGTCTGTAATTAGCATGATCAATACACTCCTTTTGCATGAAAGTATTAAATTGTTTAGATTTAGTTTACACCAAATATTTTATTTTTGCAATACAAAATCATAAAAAACTCAATCAACAATAGCTTTTCGCCAATTTTTTATCTCTTATAACATTTGATTTATATTTTTTGTTTTATTTGAAATAAGTTTTTTGGATTTTCAAGGTAAAAATCGTTTTCTTGGATTTTCAAGCTTTTTCTTTGTCCCGCGTTAGAGAACAGTTGTTTGCCATTTTTATTTCAATCCCATTCGACTTATCCATTATTCCCTTATTGACAAAAAAATTTCATACTCATTCAATTAAGTAATATTTAACTAATTTATATTTTTTGAACTAATAATACGCACATTCACATTCCTGATTTTATCTTTTCTAAAATCATTTGTCCGCTTCATATCGCTCCAAAAAATTTTTGCTGATCTCGATCTTGATCTCATTCGCATCTTTTAATGTCATAAGCGAAAAATATTCCTGAGCCTCCTTCTTCTCGATCTCAAGCTCCATAAATACTGCTTTTGCAACAACTTTTGCATCAAATTCGCGCATCAGGTCTTCCATTCCTTTGAAAGTTCCTCCCGCTCTCATAAAATCGTCCACCAAAATGACTTTAGATCCTTTTTTGATCGCACGACGAGGCAATGTCATACTCTGTATCTTACCGCTTGTGCTTGACATATAGTTGATCGCTAATGACGGCCCTTCGGTGATCCTTGCATTTTTTCTTACGATCACGAGCGGCAAATTCATTGCCTGTGCCGTCATTACTCCGATCGGAATTCCTTTTGCTTCGATCGTCACGACATAATCCGCCTCACGATAGTTGATCACGCTTGCGAACAGATCACCGACCGTTTTTGCTACCCGAGGACTCGACACCAGATCGTTTAGATACAAAAATCCTCCCACCAGTTTTCGCTCCTCATTATCGATCTGCCTGATCAGATCTTCGATCTCTCGGACCGCACGATCTTTGGTTATATACGGAACCAATTTGATCCCTCCGGATGCCCCCGCGATCGTCACCATCTTTCCAAGCTCGAGCTTTTCAAAAACATTTTTTACAACGGAAATATCCTCACTCAAAGTGGATTTTGCCGTGTTGAATAACTCTGTAAAATATCCTAAAGTAAAAATTTTATTGGGATTATCGGACAGGATCTTAACGATCGCTCCGATGCGTTCACTCTTTCTAAATTTCATAGCCCCTCCTTATCCGTACATTTAATATGATTATAATAGAAAAGCTATGGATTTTCAAGAACATTTATTCTTATTTTCATAATAAAATTATATTTTCCAAACTGATTTCAACTTTTCGATAAAAAAGATCCCGAAGAGCAAAAGATTTTCTTTTATCTTCGGGATCCGAGTATTCTCTTTTGTTCAAAACGTATCTTCGTGTACTATTTCACATCTTGGATCTGAGGTAAGATACGATAAAAATCTCTAAGCTCTAAAGGCTTGTAGAAATAATAGCCCTGGATCATATCACATTCAGCGCCCCGAATGATCTCAAGCTCCGCTTCCGTTTCGACTCCTTCGGCACAAACTTTTTTACCAAACTTATGGCAGGCATATACGATACTTGAAATAAAATTGATATTGTCTTTCGACGTCACCATCTCATTGATCAGGCTTCGATCCAGCTTCACGATATTTGCAGGATATTTTAGCAAAAATGCAAGCGAAGAATATCCATTCCCAAAATCATCGATCGCTACTCCCATTCCGAGCTTTTTACAGTCTTCTACAAATTGCAATACTTTAGTCGGTGTCTCATCATAATGTGTTTCAGTAATTTCCAAGATCAGACGATTTCCATGCAGATTATATTTCTGCAATGTTCTTTTCATAAAAGGTAAGAACTCCGGATCCAAAATCTGATAATAGCTGACATTCACAGCCAATTTGAAATTCGGCAAATAGGTCGTTGTGATCCTTTTACAAGTACGCACTGCCTGCTCAAAGACCCATTTCCCGACCGGCAGGATCAGATGATTGCTTTCCAACATCGGAATAAATATGCTTGGAGATATGTCCTTTTCTTCAAATTGCCAACGGAGCAACACCTCTCCCGATGTGATACTGAAATCATCCGCTGATACCGTCGGTTGAACAACGATCCGGAAGTTCTCCAGTCCATCGACCACATTTTTATTCAGCTCCATACTCATCTGCGTTTTGGAACGCTGTAAGTGGATATTTGTCGGAGAATGGACCACAAATTCGGCTTCCGAACTATTTTTTGCTGTCGCTAACAGGGATATCATATTGACGATCATATCCTGAGGAGATGTGTCATTTGCTGTTTCACATATGACCCCCACAGAACATGGGATACGCACCACAATATTGTTGCTGTAATATAATGCGTTGATGATCTCTTTCAATCGCTGGATCAGCTGCTCCACACTTTCTTCGCAATCCGGCGCGACGATAGCGATAAAGCGCATCCCGTCCAGTCGATAAAATGTCATTTTCGTCTCAAAATAACGAAGCAGTTTTCGGGATATCTCTCTTAAAAGGGTATCCGCTTCACTCCTTCCCCTGAGTTCGTTGACTTCCGAGAAATTATTCAAAGTAAAACCGATGATGGTGATGACTTCACCCTTTTTTTGAAGCTCGTGAAGTTTCATCGTTGCACCGTATTCACGAGGAAAATTTGTGACCGGATCGATCACAAAGTTTTGGACCTGCCGCGAAACCCCTCCTGAAAAAAAGAGTGGTTCCTTCCCGTCCTCGCTCCATTTCATGATCCCGCGACAATAGATCCAAATATCATTTCCATCTTTATCCTTCACTCGATATCGAAGGTCGTGGATGTCCTTTTTTCTGCTTAAGACCTCACTGATATCCTGACGATAAAGTGCCAATTCCTCGGGATCCGTGATCCGCTTCTCCCATTCCCCCAAAAGGTCCGATACCAAATTGCTCGTAAAGCCGAAGGCCTCTTTCATCTCATCGGATATATAGAACAAATTCGTTTGCAAATCCCCTACATAAGGATAGTAATCCGGCATGGAGATAGACTTGAAAAACAGCTCCGGATCAAAATAATTGCTTTCAAAAAAGCCTGTATCCTGTTCTAAATCCCTATTCGACTTCTTTTCGGGATAAGGAGGTCTTGGACTGCAACGACGGTCTCTTGATTGCCCCGAGATCGGATTTCGCTGGCTATAATAGCAGGATTTGTCCCAATACATCGCTTTTTCCGCTTTTTTAACCTGTTCTTCCACGCGGATCGGATGCTCATTTGTCCAGGAGCTTCCCACTGCCATATGACATTCATTTTGACAGATCAAACTTTGAAGCTTCATCACCTGATTTTCAAACTTCTTTTCGCTCTGATCGCAACAGATCGCAATAAATTCATCTCCGCCCACTCGATAAATTTCTTCATCGGCAAAAACATTCTTAAGGATCTCATAACAGCTCAGGATCAAGCAATCTCCCGTATCATGCCCCAAATTGTCATTCGTCTTTTTGAGTTCCGAAATATCACAATAAACGATGCCCAAAGAACGTTGTTCTGAAAGTTCATTCAGCACTTCTCCATATGCATGTCGATTCAGCGCCCCTGTCAGCTGGTCATGATAACTCAGATACTCCAGACGTTTCATTAGATCACGGCGTTCTATAATAAATGAGATAAAATTCCCCGCCATAAACAAAAGCGTCGCAATAGAATCCACCTGTTCCACATCGGGATTATCCACCCCCAAAAAACCGATCAATTCATCATTCAGCCGAATAGGTGCCGAGATCAGTGAAGTGATATCCTGAGGTTTGAGTCCTGCATAGATTTGAGGATGCGTATCCTTCATTGTTTCCAGATCCTTTATGATGACCGGTCGATTGTCTTCAAAAAGTTGCCACCACCATTTGATCGTATCGACAGGTTCATTCTGTAACAACTCGATTTGAGCAGTCACTCCCTCGGCACACCACTCATAAGTGTTGCTAAAAGTATCATTCCCATTGAGCTCAAAAATATATGCACGTTCGCAAGAACATTTTTCTCCCAAAAAATCCAAAATATCATCGATCGCTTCGCTGGGATTTGTAATGGAAATAATGCGCTGAAGACATTCATTCACATCATTTTCTCGATAAAATTTGTCTAATTCATTCAATATTAAGTCCATCTTCTTTGCCTCTCTATGTTAAAAATTTCCTTTTACGCCTCCCACTCATCTGCGCCTAAGAATCCAAAATATTGGAGATCTGTCGCTTGAGATAAGTTCCCACAACATCTGAAAATCTCTCGATCTTGCTGATATAAGCAAAATCTTTTCCAAAAATACGTTGTTCTGCCGCCAGATCTTCATCCAGTCCTGTAAAAACCCCCAAAACAGCGATCCCCTTCGCCCTTAAGAGTCTGACTTGATGCGCAGTATCTTTCACCGCAAACTCCCCGACATAAGCTTTTGTCCCGGATGAAAAAGTGTTAAATATGCCCCCGACCCTTTCATCATTCGGCTTCCCGTCACTCAGCACGATCAAGATCTTATGTTCCTCTTCACGAGTTATCAAATGATCGCCAACGACGGCAAGCGCCATTCCGTCACGATTGCTACCCTCCGCTTGATAACTGAAGATCTGACGATTTTTAGATCTTCCGTCTCGGTAGTCTCTATAGATTTTTAGGATCATATAGTCAAACAGATTATTGAAACTGCTTACTCGACAAGAGATCCCCACCCGAGTCAACGCTTCCGCGATAATATAACCTTGTGCCGCGACCAAACTCTGACGTTCGATCTGTGAACCGCTCGCATCCAACAGGATATCTACCGCAAATTCTCCTCTCGTATCTCGAAAGTTCTTATAAAAGACTTTGCTGTCCCCGAGGATCTTGCGCCGCCATATCCTCTCCGGCATTATCATTCCATTATCCAATCTATTTGGCGAATGATCCGTATCCGCCACGATCGTTCGGGTAAGTCGCTCGACGAGCCTTGTGATATTCCGACGATAGATCCGATTCATATAATCGAAATGATCGATATTCTCTTGCATCTGGTCAAATAGCATCTGTTTTTTATATCCTTCGATCTGCATAAAACGATCTGTAATATGGATATGCTCTCCCAAATGGATCCCTACCGAAAGTCGCTTCTCAAGTTCTGCAAGCTTTTGCCCTGTCACCGTTGGCGGTCCATAATTTTCAATGATCCTTCGATAGATCCTTTTCTCATCGGCAGGCATCAGATCCATCGGACTTTCCGCTTGGTCCTCTTTCATCAGCTCGATCATCTTTCCGATATCCACTTGGCTGAATTCGGCAGATGTCACTTGTTCATCCAATTCAAGTCGATCCAAATAAATATGCTGCGCTTTATTGAGATCCTTATCCTTCTTCTTTTCGATCGGATCCTCCATCTTCGGATCTGTTAATTCTATTTCGGCAGATTTTTGAAAATGAAAATGTTTTTGCAGCAATTTATCTAAATTCGTAGTATATCGGATCGGATCAAGCCCTTCAAAAAGCAAAATGTCATCCAGCAGTTTGATCGTTCGGGCATTGGTTTTCGGTACACTTCCTTTTATATAGGCATAGTAGGTATAACGTATTTCATGAGAAACATCTCCTCTTTTTCGCATTTTATCATAAAATACTGCAACATCCGTTAATACTTTCCTTTGCATATCGGCAAATCCGGCATATTCATCTCCAAGCCTTGAGCTGATCATCTCCTCCATTGTCAAGATCATCAGTTCCGAAAATATCGGTTGTTTTTGGGTGGCGATCTTTTTCTTTACGCAATAAGCTAAGATCCGCAAATGATCGGGCAAACGATAGATCATCCCGAGTATCGCCATACGATATCGATCGAGAGACTCGATCCCGGTTTTTTCAACAAGCTCTGTCAATGGAGCGATATCATAGTCCTTACTGATCGTCCAAACGATATTTTCATCACGAGTCGAATTTGAATACATTTCATCCTTCTCAAGAAACATCATCTAAAAATAACCTCTCGATTCGCATTGACAGGAAGATGAAGATCGATCACGTCCTCAACGATCTCTTTCTCAAAATCGTCAAAGATCTTGCCGATCACTCCCATTCGGATCGCAAGTTGGGGCGAAAGTCCTCGATCCATTGCTTTGATCGCTCCGATCAACCCTCTCAGATCCACGGCTTTACTTGAGATCTCAGAGTTTTGTGATTTAAGCTGAAGATCCAAAAAAAGTGAACTGAAATGCTCCAGATAGTCTTCGCGTAGATGCAAAAACTCCGATTCGAGAATAAGCTTCAATTTCTCTTTGCTGATCGGCGGGATCTCGATGACCATAAATCGAGATACCAACGCTTCATTCAGCTCCTTCGTTCCCGCATATCCATAGTTCATCGTGCCGATAAACCGGGCTGCATCGGCCAATTCGATCCGATCATAGCCGGAAATATCGATGATCCTTCGATGATCCAGCGCGGAATGGAGAACAGCGATCGCATCATTTTTTGCCATATTGATCTCATCAAAGATCCCAAATCCTCCATAGATCGCAGCTTCATAGATCGAACCCTTCCTAAACTTCACTGCTCCATCTTCAAAAGTATCGGTCCCGATCAATGCACTGCTGTCCGTATTGACATTAAAAGAAACGTTCCAGCTGGGACGATGAAATACCGCCGCAAGATTATCCGCCAAAACGTTTTTCCCTGTCGCCTTCGGTCCGCTCAAAAGAAGATTGTCTCCTTGCAAGATCGCAACGATCGCCATTTCCCACACATCTTTTCCATAGTAGCGGTATTTCGGCTTCGGTACACGATAGTTCCATTTTTCATCCAATCTATAAAAATCTCTAAAATGTATGATATCCTGTATCAGTTTGTCTGATATATTTTGTGTTCTTAAAAACTCCAGCATACTTCCTCCTGTTTTTTTGTTCAATTTCAGTTATACCCCGAGACTCTATAAATTACGCTTCCTTTGCGTAATAACATCCAAGCCCTCTTATGCTGCTGATCAGGCGATCACCTCTCTTCGTGCTTTCAAAGCGATATTTTACAACAAAAACCGACCATCCAATCCGCCGGATCTTTGCCCGGCGTTTAGAGGTCGGCTCTTTTTTTCAAAACAAAGGGGATCAGTTTGCTCTTTTCTCAAACATCTCCGTCACGATCAGATAAGGGTAGAATTTTGTATACTCCTCTCCCTGTCCGTAAACCCAATCGATGCCGTAATAACTCATCCTTTCATCTAAAAGGAGTGTATCCGAACTTTTCCCGTCAGCATTTATCCACTGACGAAGGATCTTATTTGCCAAATTTTTTGGGCTCATCAGTTTTCCGCTAACATATAATCCGTCCTCACCAAAGCCCTCACTTCCTCTGATGTAACGATATCTACTACTTCTGACCCCGGTCATATAACCCGATTCTTTCAATTTATCCCAATAATATGGTAGACTTTTCGGAGCACCTTGGGATTCTTTCAATGTTCGCTCCGATTCAAGTTCAGCCAATCCATCGAGGATCTCTGTTCGCTCCAGAGCTTTCTTCCCGTTGGCAACTCGATATTCATTTATTAAAATTTCAATTTCCTTTTTAGTATCCTCTTCGATCGCTTCAAAAAATGCTCTTTGATGAAGCGCTTGGGGATGAATGTCGTATGAAGAAACTACCGCCCCCTTTTCATTGACTTTATATCCGTCCGGAGTAGTGGTATTGACATAATATTTCCCGCTTGCATAATAACATCGCCCATGTCGCCACCATAAATCTTTGATCGCACCTTTTTTTGTAATGTAAACCATCTTATTTTTCGGTTTATGATAAGCGTACACTCCGGTATTAGGAATTCCTTCTTTATCGGTGTACATTGTCTTTCCGTCAACATTTACAAAATAAAACGGCTCATATTGCGAATTCTTTTTTTCCTCCGTTTCCGACTTAAGTTCTGTCGCAAACGAGAAAGAAGTCATCAGAGTGGTAATTACCGCTAACATCGTCAGCATTTTCGAAGTTTTCTTCATCTTTAGGTCTCCTTTAAACATTTTTCTAAGATACATTAAACTATACTTTTATATCGGCAAATAGGTTCAAGTCTTAACCTGCCGAACCTCTTTCACTATACCCTGAACAGTGTATTTTGTCAACGATTTCTGCGGTCATAGCATTTATGGGAAGTTTGATACGCCCGCTCATTTTCTTTCAACCATCCGGTGCATCATCTGACATTCGTTTTGTTAAGGCGATCCCTGTCGATCGAAGAGATCCATAAATCTTTCTCCCGATCTGCTTCTTTCATCACAAGATATCGATCTTTGATGACTTTTCCATTGGATCTTCAAAAAGATTTCGCCAAAATCGATGAAAGATACCCCCGACAAATGCAAAACAAAACTCGTCAAAATGACGAGCTGTTGAAAATCATTATTGTTTTATTTCTATTTTCCTGTCGGCATATAAGGAATCAGCATCGATGCGACATTGATGATCGGCATCGTCTGAAGCATGACTTTCCCCGGACCTTTTACAACGGTATTGAACATTCCTTCTCCTCCAAAGAGCATATTCTTAAGACCCGGTACCGTCACAACATCCATCGTACATGTATCTTCCATCGCTACAAGATATCCTGTATCGATCACCAATGACTCCCCTGCTTTCAGATCATATTCGACACCATGTCCATCGATCTCGATAAAAGCGGTCCCCTGTCCGCTAAGCTTTTGCATGATGAACCCTTCTCCGCCAAAAAGACCTTTCCCAAGACTTTTTTGGAAAAACATTGAAAGCTCTACGGTCGGCTCCGATGCCAAAAACGCAGACTTTTGGACGATCAACGATTTTCCCGGTGTAATTTCAAAAGCCTTGATCGCCCCCGGAAAACTGGACGCAAATGCGATCATCCCATCAGATCCCTGTGCAGTATATCGATTTTGAAAAGCAGATTCTCCCGAAAACATTCTTCCAAGCATCTTCTTCACTCCACCATTCGAAACCGTTTCCATCTGCATATTCGGTGACATCCAGCTCATACTTCCCTTTTCCGTGATCATTGATTCCCCCGCTGCCAGCTCACAAACGACAACTGGCAAATTTCCCCCTAAGATCTCATATTTCTTCATAGTACCTCCTAATTTATTTAACATTATACCAAACCTATTTCATCGATTCCAATTTTGCAATCAGATATTCCAAACTTGAATCATAAAAAACGAAGTCCTCGATCTCCCCTCTGCGCTTTGCTTCCACAATCGCTTTTTTACAGGACTCACTTTCTTCAGAACACATCAGCAGCAATTTACAATTCGGCGAAGTGTCCGCGATCTCTCGACAGATCGCCAGCTTCTCTCCCTCCGGATTGCTCCCGCTCTCAGGCACCTCGATCACTGCAATGTCAATATCATATTTTTGAATTGCCAAGGGAATATTGACCGGACAATTTTCTATATAGCAGTCAAAGCGTTTATCCTCTTTCATCGTCTGAAGGATCGATTGTGCCAGTATCTTTCGATGAAGCCCAAGTAAGATCTTTTGCAAGAAAGCCTCCTTTCCGTGCAGAGCACATCACAAAGTTTTTCTCCATCGGTATATCTTCTCTACTTCTATACTACACCAAAAGTATAATTTTTCATATAGTCCAAAAGGACCATTTTTAGACGTTGGGGTTGATCCAACCATTCGAGATCATATGGACTACCAATGCCATGATGTTTCGAAAACCCGTTTTCTGAAGCATATTCGCCATATGGCGTTTGACCGTAAACTCGCTGATGAACAACTCTTCCGCGATCTCCTGCCGTGAATAGTTCTTGCAAAGCATCCGCAAAATGATGAGCTCCCGATCCGTCAGAGGCGCTTCTCCTTTCGGAACGATGATCCCCGCCGGCTCCGGAAATATTTTTTCACCATTGAGCACCGATTGGATCACATACATCAGATATTCAAAACTTTTGCTCTTATAGACAAATCCATCCGCACCGACCTCTTTCGCTCGGGGAATATAGGAGATCTCATCAAAACCTGTCATAATGATCACTTTGACTTCCGGAGAATTTTGCTTGATCAATCGTGTGACCTCCAAACCGGATTCCTCTCCTTCCGTACAAATATCCATCAACAGAAGATCCGGAGCGTTCTTTTTGCACCATATATCTGCGAGCGATGCGGAAGAAAGGCTTCCGATCACTTCAAACTGACCCATTTTTTCTAATGCCAATTTATACGAATCCCGAATGGATGCGTGATCATCGACGATCCCTACTTTTATCATACAACCCTCCCCTTCGGAATGACCGCTGTCAACAAGAAACTGGTTGTCAGTTCGATCGACATAGATCCCCCGACAGCTTTCATTCTCTCTTCCATGATCCGCAAACCATTTCCATATTGGATCCCTTTATTATTTTGGATACCGTCATTTCGTACTTTTAAGATATATTCCTTCTCGTTTTGCTCAAAATCGATAAATACCTCTGTCGCAAGACCATGACGGACCGCATTGGTAGTCGCTTCACGAACGACCAAAACAAAAGTTCCGGCAAATAAAGGTTCCGGAGGAAGTACCCCTCGAAGCCTTACTTTGATCCCGATGTCTTCAAAATGACGAATGACCGTTTGCAAGCTGTCCCCGGAATATTCTTCCACCTCGGCGTTAAATCCATGTCTCAACGTGTTGATCAACTGAAGGATCTGCTCTGCCGTCGGCAGCTCATCACTTTGCATCCACCGCTGAAACAGCGTGATCCGCTGACTGAGCACATCGTGAAGTTTTCCCCTCAGGTAATTTCGCTCCTGTTCCTTTTGGATCTGGAACATATTGTTAATCATATGATTGAGTTCCATACTTTTTTTTCGAAGCACTCGATCCTGCTCTTCCAGCTCTTTGACCAGATTCCACTGCGTTGTTACATCCGTTGCGGTGATCTGCCAATAAACTTTGCTCCCGATCATGATCTTTTCTTTTGAAAAATGCCAATAGTTCTTATCCTCTTTGTTCAGGATCATCTGATCATCATTCGGAAGCCAAAGGTCTTCCTGTTTTTCCGTGTACATTTCAAGATCTTTGAACCATCCTAAACCATCATTGTGCAATTTGTGCCCGAAATGGATCATCAATTTTTTCATTTGACGATTGAGCAGCAAGATCGACCCGTCGTAATGACAGAACAAGATCCCCGAATGCAAAGAATCCAGCGCTTCCTTGATCGACCATACCGAAATATTCGATCGGATGGCTCGATAATTCTCCTGAATAAAATAGATATCCCGGATCAAAAAATAAAGCATCAAGAAAACATAATAAACGAAAAAATATTCATTCATCATTTTTTCAAAGATCGGTAACATCGGGATCAAAAAAAACAGATTGAGCAATGGCGAAAGCTGACGCGAAACGAGCAAACGCAAAATCGTGATCCCAAGCATAAGAACAAAGGTGATCACTCGTTCGTGCTCTAAGATCGTCGGCGGCAAAAACCCATCCCGAATAATAAAATTCAACATCGAAGGGATCGTTGCCAGAACAGTGATATTGATCAAAAGGATATACTCAAAAAATTGGCGAATTCGATAATGTTTCCAAGTGATCCGTTTGGATGCAAAAACAATATTCACCGCCTGACCGATCAACGCCAGCATCCCCAATAAACCGATGCTGATCCTCAGCCATCTGCCGATGCTATAAAAACTATGCATTCCAGATCCCCCTTTCCAGCATCGGGATCTCTAATTGGATGCTCTGTGCTTCGCCCAGATATTTATGCGTCAAGGAAGCATTTTGCTGAAACACTTGTGCCTCGATCTTTTCCGATAAATGATAATCGGAAAACTCTACTTCGGCTATTACTCGAAGACACACATTTTCACCTTCCGCATATAAATGCAGCATCATTTCTCCGACTTGATTATTCATCAAAAATTCAAGGATCGAAAAACAAAAATCATACAACAATATGCTGCTCTGCGTCTCCAGCTCGTCTTTGAGCCCTAAGATCGGTGCACTTTCGATCCCTACATGTTTTGCAAATTCAAGAATTTCGCTGATATAAGTCACGATCGCATCCGCAGACATATACTTTTGCTCCACATAAAACAACAGATTGCAGCGCCTTTTGATATAGATCGCTGTTAAACTGATCTGCGCAAGCACCCTTTCATATCGCTGATGATCGCCCTGTTGTTCGATCACTTTCAGTTCGTTTGCCAAACTATCCAGTTTGCTGAGTTTATCCCCGATCTCCTGATTGAGCTGGCTGTGGAGCATTGCTTTCGCATGGACCGCCTCCTGTTTCGCTTGGATCATGGAACGCTTTTCCAAAATTTCATTGGTGCGCTTGATGCGCTTCACGGACTCTGCTACCTTCTTTTGCAACTCATGGATCTCACTGATATCTTCCTTCCATACGACATTCCCTCCCGTGATCGGATCGGAATGGAGTAAGATATCTTCGCTCATTTCGATTATCAGTGGATCTCTTGTATCCAAAACCTGTTCCATAAAGTCCGGCGGGATCTCTTCTCCGGAATTCGAGGAATAAGCAACCTCTCCATCCGATGCAACGATGCTCATACTCAAGGATGAATTGTCAAACAAGGTTACATATTTTGTATTGAGCTGGATCAAACCCGTACGCATCGCCGTTTCTCCGAAAGAAAGTGTAAACAGACAAGTCATCAGCGAAAGATCCCCATAAAATGCCCACGGAACTCGCTTGATATATAAAATAGAATAGATGATCATCAAAATGAGTACTACGATCGGCATCAGGATCCGAACTCTTTTCGGACTTTTCCAAACCCGAAGAGACAATGCGACGATCCCGATAAATAAGCTCAGGAAAAAGCTGAAATATACCAAATAGTAGCCCCAGTTATAAGAATAATTTTTTTCCCAAAAGTCAGAAGTTAGGTCAAAGGAGAAGACCCATTGATGGATATCATTGGTAAATATCAACAGCAGCAATATCATCTCATAAAGCAAAAGGGCTTTGAACCAGCGAGGAAATACGATCCGATCACTCAGATCATTGATCGACATCGACATAAAAAGAAAGAAATTTGACATCGACAGCATAAAAATATAATACGAATACCATAGATAGCGGTTCATCAGACTGATCGTTAGAACCTGCCATTTGATAAATCGCACCCCCATCCACAAGATCATACAGATCCCTATGATAAAGAGCGAAAAGGAAACGCTCTTTTGCATCGATCTCATTTGACAGGATCCGATCCAAAACACAAACAAAGTCATCGATATCAATGCAGACATCGTGTATTCGATCGGCGATGCCGCAATAAATACATGGGTCCCATAAATATCACGGTTGAGATACTCTCTCGTATTCATCAATTCTTTATGTATCGATTCAACATCGGCAGGGTACACGGCTCGAAGGTACTGAGCCTCCTCGGGATAATACCGGATATCACAATCTCCCTCTGTCGTACATATGCCTTTTCCGATCATCCGTTTTTCCATATTCGATGGAAAGTCCAGTTTTTCCTTTGAAATGACCCCTCGATCAAAAGTGTACGTTCCCTCTTGCGGCACGATGATCTCAAGATCATATCCGGACTGATTTAGCGCGACCGCCTGATAGTCAAACAGAACCAAGATCGGCGCATCAAAATCATTAAAGCTCAATTTCCCCTGATCATATCGTGCCGCGAGACGATCGACCACTCCTTTGACCACAGGATGTTCATTATTCAAACCGTAAGCCATCGAGGTAAGGATACATCCCGCCTCGATAAATTCATCACTCATCCCCACTTTCCGATCGCTTTGAAGAAGATCCGTCCAGCTTCGGACCGATTCCGTCACCTGCTTTCGATCCACTGCGATCACGACCGTTGCTCGACTGTGCGGATACCAGTGATAATGGTCATTGGCACGCGTCAGCAAAGCCGCGATCACATCGATCGTGACTAGACCCGCTCCACGCTCCAGAAAAGCCTGTGTCGCCGGATGCGTTTGTTTTTTTAGGCGATGATCCGGTAATGCCTCTTCAATAAGTTGTCCATACCGATCATCCAGTTTGGTGCTCATATAGATCGTTTTGCTGATTTCCGATGATTTTTGCCCGCATCCGAAAAGCACTGATGCAATAAGCAAAATCGACAGAACCGCCAGCATCTTTGAATATTTTCTTTTGCCCCCCATAGCAGAACTCCCTACCAATGCAAATTATCGAATATTTTCTTCCATCATACCAAAAAAACCCTTTATTTGTAAATAAGAGCTCGTAAAAGCGTACAAACTTTTCTGCAAAATATAAAAAGCTCCTAAGCAGTTCGGGGGCTCATCATTTGCCCGATCTTGCTCAGGAGCTTCAGTTTCATCCATATTCTTTATTAGTAGAATGCAATCCTTGTCGCTTCAAATGAGTTGGACGCTTCAAATCCGTTGATGATAACATTTTGATTTTTAGCTAAGTCATCTACACGTTTTTTGTTGTTCGTGATCTGATCATATACCTCGGCGCCTTTTTTGATAAAGACTTTGATCTCTTTGCCATCTGATTTTTTGACATAGATGATGTCATCTCGAAGATTTGTATCCGTGATCACACCGGTGATAACTGTACCTCTCGCTTCGCCATAAAGCGTGATATCCAGGATCTCGCTGCTGTTCGCATAAACATCCGCTTCATATCCTACCGCGATCGAATTTACGCCGACCTTCTTATTACTCATGTATGCAGTCGAGTTTGTTGTAAATTCCATCGTATATTGATTTCCTTGTTCATCGGCGATAATAATGTTGGCAGATCCGTTGGAGAAACTGGTCACGCCTTTGATCACCACATTCTTCATCGTTCTGCGTACGGTTTTAGCTTCCGCTGAGATCACCATTGAATTTTCAATTCTGGCAGTAATATCATCTCCGACCTTAAGATCCAAGATCCTTGCTTCCTTACCATCCTTCATCACTTTCGCATTGGATGCAAAGGTAAATTCCTCTGTCACATTCCCGCTCTTGATCTTTACGGCATTTGATGTGATGCTCGCGATCTCCCCTTTTGTATCCTTGTTGACTGTACTGATGGAAGTCCCTTCGATCCCTTTCAACGTAGTTCCGTCTGTATAAAGCTTCACATTAAAGCCTTCTCGGATCGCCAAAAGATCGGCACTTTTTCCATCCAAGCTTACCACGACACCGTTCAGGCGATTTGTATAAGACTTGATCTCACCTCTGGCATCCGTGATCAACACGATCGCATTTTGCTGATGATCGATCGTTACCTGTTTCATTTTTCCTTCCACCAAGGTGCCGCTCGGCATAGTAACTATACCGGGCTGTGTCGGAAGAGTTGGTGTTGTCGGTGCGGTAGTTGGTCCTGCTTTCGCTTTTTGCGAATTCGGATACGAAATGGACAACATCTTCGCCACTTCACCTCTTGTGACCGCTTTCAACGGGTTAAAGTCTCCGGAAGTTGCTATAACGCCCTTTTTCCCAAGGATCTCTACATAAGGTACCGCTTGTTTCGGAATGGTTTTTGTATCTTTATAAGAAACGACCGCCGCATTGCTCATCTCTTTATCCCAACCCAATGCTCTCACAAGATATACCACAAACTCATAACGCTGAGCATCTTTCTGCGATTTATCTTTCGAATTGATAAATTCTTTAAGGTAGGCTTCGGTGTACCATCCGTTTTCCAGTCCGAACACCACTGCCGATTTCGCAAAATCCGGGATCAGATTTGCTTTGAGCTTGGCATCCCATTTCGTCTTATTCGCCTCAAAAGTTGCCTTTACGGTCTCCACCGGAAACAACCTTGAGATGAATACGACGGATTCGATCCTCGACACCGGTTTATTCGGTTTGAAAGTCCCATCCGAATATCCTCCGACCAATCCTTTTGAAGAGATATCCGTCACAAAAGACAAGCTCCAGTGATCTTTTCCTTTCGAATCTTTCATATCGCTAAATGTTGCCGCATGCGAAAGGACCGATCCGGATAAGATGACGGATGACATCAATATCGCTATTACTTTCTTTTTAGATTTCATCGTTTTTCCTCCATTTCTCTATTTATAATTCTAATAGACACTTGCAAACTGCTCATAAGTGATGGCTGTCATCGCCAAAGTTTTTGATGCGTCCGATCCTTTCAATACATAGTATGTTGTTCCGGAATAAACGGTACTGCTAAGCACATAGTTTCCACCTAATATATTAGAATTGATATTGACGGATGTGCCGGATATGCTATAGGATCCTTTTTCCGTAACCCCTGTCGAAATATTTTTGACATCTACGCTAAAATCACTCTTGAATTGAACGACGATCTTCTCGCGCTTCATATTGTTCATCGCAAAAGTTCCCCAGATATCGCTATTCCTTGCGCCCGTATCCTTCTCCGGAGCAACTCCTGTTGTCGTGCTTGGCGGTGTGCTCGGATTGCTTGGCGGAG
>JAUNKR010000075.1 GCA_030532705.1 Peptostreptococcaceae bacterium | reverse complement strand
AACCTTTCGCTTTCTTTTTAGGCTCTTGCGTTTTTCCGAACCTTTCGCTTTCTTTTTGGGCTCTTGTGCTTCCTTCTTAACGCTGACACTTTCTTCTCGGCTCTTGCGTTTTTTCGCTTCATTCTCCGGCGTATTATGTATAAATTACCCTAAACCGCTTTTGATGTCAATAAAAAACACTTAAGGTCCTTTGTAGCCATTTTTCAACAAATGGCTGGACAGAAAGCCCCGACTATCGTATTATGTATATAAGACAGCTGCCGATCGGCAGTCGATCTTATCGCAGGTGTAATGAATGCGCAAACTTGATAAAAGCGATGTACATAATTGCACCTCAAAAGCATTAGGAGGTCTTATGGACAAAATATCATTTCGTTTTGCATCAAGAGAAGATGTACCGCTCATTTTACAATTTATAAAAGATCTGGCAGATTATGAAAAACTGCTCCACGAAGTCGTTGCAACGGAGGAGATCCTCGCCGAATGGCTTTTTGAAAAAAACAAGGCGGAGGTGATCTTTGCTCTGGAAGAGGAGAAAGAAGTCGGCTTTGCTTTATTCTTCCACAATTTCTCGACTTTTCTCGGACGCGCGGGGATCTATCTGGAGGACCTTTTTGTCCTTCCTCAGTATCGAGGCAAGGGCTACGGAAAGGCATTGCTCGAAAAATTAGGCGCGATCGCGGTGGAGAGAGGTTGCGGACGTTTGGAATGGTGGGTGCTGGACTGGAACAAACCGAGCATCGATTTTTATCGCTCGATGGGAGCCGTCCCGATGGACGAGTGGACGGTATTTCGCATCGATGGAGAGACCTTGGAAAAAATGGGGAGAAAATAAATATTTCCCCGACCGATCCGACTCATGATCCGAAAGACCTCACCTTTTGAGCAAACAGGTCACAAGAAAGTTACTAAGGAGGTATCTTATGGAAAATTATGAACAACAAGAAAAAAACAGTATCGTCGATTATTTTGCGGATCTTTTCTTCGATCCGAATTCCTTGGCGGAGCGCATCATCAAAAAACCGAGGATCCTTGTTCCTTTGATCATCGGTATCATCCTCTCCACAGCGATCATGTTTATACTTAAGGATCTGATGATCGAGAGTATCGTTCGATTTTCAAAAGACCTGGAACATATGAAAGATCTTCCGCCGGATCAGCTTAAGCAAATGGTAAGTTCACAATATAATATCGGAATGCTCATAGGCGCGATCTCGCCGATCATCGTGCTCCTGATCAATGCCGCGATCTTCTTTGTTCTCGGTAAGCTCTTTAAGAGCCAAGCTCTTTTCAAAGAACTGATGTCGCTGATCGCATTCGGATACATCATCGCATTGATCGGCGGATTGATCACTGCTTTTATACAGGTATTCACACAGAACGTCAGTTTTGACTTGTCCTTGGTAGCTTTGTTGCCTCATGAGAATATGGTTCCGGGTCTAACACCGACAAAATGGTACTATTCACTCGCAGCATTGGTCAATCCTTTTACGATCTGGTACTATGCCGTGATCGTGATCGGTCTCAGCAAACTGGGCAATCTGAAGAAATCTCAGTCCATCCTCATCGTTGTGATCGTTGTTGCGCTGGGACAGGCATTTAACATCCTAAACGCATTGTTGACCGGTGCACAAGCAGGGATCTGATGGATCGACTTGTAAGGTCTCGGGGAGCATTCCTCTCCGAGATTTTTTTGTCTAATTTTTTTATACGCATATATTGTCAACCGTGAAAAAATAGATTATAATGATGAAATCAATATCATTTTGGAGAAAAACTATGGATATCAAAAGAAACATTATGATCAGTCGTTCCGACTTCGCTCTGATCAGCTCCTATGCCAAAAAAGCGGGACTAAGCTTTTCAGAAGCGATCTCTCAGGCTGCCGTCGCATATATCGATGAGGAAAATCAGCATATCCATCCGACAAAAGACCTCGATGATGAATTTCTCTCGCTCGGAGATCCTTTTGCGACAAAAAACTGAGGAACTGAATAAAACACAAAACCAACCATCTTTTGCGCGATATTTCGTACTGTCGCGCTTTTTTGTACCCTTTTGCGCTCTTTTATTGCAAAACTTTGCTATCCGATGTTCTTTCATTGACATTTATCTCTACATAGATTATAATTGCACCAAAGATCTAAAGGAGGCTACTATGATCGAACTTCAACTCATTATCGGCTTGAGCCGTACCATAAATACACTGAACCGAAATACCGCCGCGCTTTGTGCTCAGCATCACCTGACATTGAGCCAGTTTGGTGTTTTGGAAGCGCTCTATCATAAGGGCGATCTCACCATCGGTCAAGTGAAAGAGCTGATCCTCAGCACCGACGGCACCATCCCGGTCGTTGTCAAAAACTTAGAAAAAAACGGACTGATCGCTCGTTATCCACATCCTACAGACAAAAGGTGCACCTTGCTGAGGCTACTGCCGGAGGGCAGAGGGATCATCGAGGAGCTTTTCCCAAAAAATGTGGCGATGATCCAAGAGCAGATGAAGGTGTGGAGCGATGAAGAAAAGGAGCTTCTGCTCCATCTGTTGAAGCGATTCGGAGGCAAAGACCGATCCGAAGGAATACGGTAGATCTCCCGATGCATCCTCATCGAGCGATCGAAGGGATCGGATCGTCGCAGATGCTTTGCAAAGCCGGCGCAAGATATCCGGCAAAGAAGGATCCAAAAACAAGCGTAATAAAAAGGAGCTGATGCAGAATGGTCTCTCATTTTGCACCGGCTCCTTTTTGAGCTCCATCGTTTGTCTTCTTAATATGCTTCATTCTTTCTCTTTGCTCGATCGCTCATTTTGAACCCTCGTTTTGATCTTGCCTATGCTTTGCTTTCCTTGGATGACTCTTTATCCCAAGGTATTTTCATCCGATCCGCTGTTGATCGGAATTCCTTCCTCGACTCCCTTTGTCTAGCCACCCGATCACAATGATCCTTGCACTCGCAAAATCTATTTTTCAACACTTCGAATGAAGGTCGCTGTCTTCGTATCATTATCCCACAGGATCGTCTTGCCATGCTCGAGCCCGATCGGTTTTGCGATATTGCTCAGGGATAGGAAAGTTCTTCCATACAGGATCACCGGCTTTACATCGCTGTAGTAGATCTTGCCGTTGACGATGACTTGTAAGGAGTTTGTCGGAATGATCACTTCATTCTTCTTGTCTTTCAAAATCACGATCTTCGCCTGATTGTCCCAGCCAACGCCCATTTCGAGAGCTTCCGCCACATAGCGAAGCGGTAACATGATGCGACCCTTTTCGATAAATGGTTTCGCATCCATCATGATCTCGGTCTTTTTGCCATTGACACTCTTCTCCAAAATGTCCGAGCCGACACGAAGCACCGCTTTGATCTCGACCATATCCTCCGGTGGCGGTGGTAAGATCGTACCATCAGAAGTCCACACCGCTTTGAGCAGGATATTGTCCTTGATCAGCGTATCAAAATCGAATTTTACTCCTCCAAGCTCCCAGCGTACAAACCGATAACCCAGACGGGTCGGAGCCTTCGGCTCTGCTGCTTTTTTCCCATAAACGACACGTACCGGAGCGACTTCACTACCTCCGTCGGAATCAAATCGCACCGTGCAGAGCATCGATACTCGGTAAGGCGCATTGCTCACAAAGGAATATCCCTGTGTCGGATCTTCGATCGTTTCGATCTTGGCTCCGCCATCCAATCGCTCGACGATATATGGGCCAGCAAAATCATTGAGCCCGACCTCGCCCTCTCGGAATGTCAAGCCTTGGAATGTAAGATATTTCAGGTTCGGTAAATTCAAAAATGCTCCGCTTGCCGAAACATCCTTGAAGCGATCCCATTTGCTCAAATCGATCTCGACCATCTTCGATGCTCCCGAGAACATCGCCTGCATCTTCTGAAGTCGGACCGGTCGCCATTCGCTCACATTCGGTCGTGCGTTTTTTGCATTATAGAACATTTGGCTTAGGTCTTGGACACGGGATACATCCCATCGGCTCACATCCGGATCTGCCGCAAGCGTTTGTGCAAACATCGCGGTCATCTTCTCCACATTGCCGGTATTCCAAGCCGCAACATTCGGATCCGCCTTTGTCGTACCGGAAAACATTCGGCTCATATCCTTGACATTGGAAGTGTCCATATTTGCTGCAAGCCGGATCTCTCCGTCAAAATCCTCAAAAAATCCGTACTGCTCGATCATCGTTTCATCCGGGAATCGAACGGTTTTATCTGCAAATATGATCGTGAAATCATCATTCTTGACCCAGGCTCCGCCTCTCGTGAAGTTCGCCGGATCAAAAAGCTGTGCCAAAGCTTGCCACTTGCTGTTCTCGATCTTGCCGTCCCCGTAGATCATCAGCGTTTTGCGTGATGATTGCCAGTGTGCATTGACATTCGCTCCCAGCTTATGCACAAAATCATCCTTGCCGATCTGCTCGGACTTTTCCGCATGAGCCGGCATAAGACCGGTGAAAAACATTGTCAGTACCAAGATGATCGATACGCTTCTTCTCATTTGCGTTTTCATATTCTCCTCCTCTCCTAACGACTTCTCTTTCCCCGGACCACCTCTTATCTTTATTGTAACCGCAAAATGTTAATGAACGGAGGCGATTTGGTTACTATTTGGTTATGATTTGGTATCGTTTTCATATCAAAAGGTGGACAACGATACAACAAAAAGCACCTATACGATGATCGCATAGCCCAGAGCCCCAAGCTTTGCATTCATTATCGAGTGCTTTGTATAAATACATTTAATTTCAACCGACAAAAACAGGGCATATTTTTGATCTGCTGTTGCTCCAACTATTATCTAAAAACTATTCTTAATATTGATCCTTAAATAGTCCTTTTGCTTATTTTGCCAACTTCATCTTTTTAAAAGATAGATTGTCAAATTAAGTGCAACATTTTTTAAAATTTTAGGTTTACAATATAAGTGCAACACTAAATAAAATAAAATGACTCATAAGC
>JAUNKR010000021.1 GCA_030532705.1 Peptostreptococcaceae bacterium | reverse complement strand
CTTTCAAAAGTCTTTCTATATTTTACTATAAATTTCGAAAAAAAGGGTTACATAAAGTTTACAGTTTCGTGATCCAAGACCTTCTTGAGCAGATCTACTATCCAAAAACCTTCGATATCCTAGATCCATACTCTTTCTCACGATTCGAGATCTTTTGCTAGAATACAGGTCGTATCGACCACAAGATCTCGGTGATTTCATCCAACGATGAAAAATCGATCGATTGAGCCTCGCTATTATAATTTAAGATCCATGAATTCTTTTCCGCAGCCTCACCTTCTGAACTTCGTTTTTTTATTCTAGCCAACAATGATCTGACCAGCAGCTTATCGAGCCATTGAAGTTTCGATCGATCCATAGTCCCTTTAAGATGGACAAAGCGCGTTCGATCATATAAGTACCTCGGCATCAAATATTCCACTCTTTTACGGATCGATCGAATATTCTCCTCATCTTTCGGGTCTGACAATCCGACCGCCGCTATAAGAATAAGGGGTCTTGAGTTTTTCGGGATCATTTGGATCATTTTTTTTAGACCGAAGATCTCCCCGGAATACACCCCTCCAATATAAATGATCGTATCATAGAGCGATAGATTTTTTGTTTCTTCCAATGGTTTTGCTTCAATGACCGTTCTGTTTGAAAGCTCCAGCGCATATGCTTTAGCGCTTCCATATTTACTTCCATAAATAATTATCTTCATAAAGATTCTCCCACGAATTTTGATTTTACAACCAAATTCAGACCCTCCCTCTTCATCAAAAAGACCACAGAACATCTCTATCACTTTATTCAAACCTTAAGAACATGTCGGATCCTTTTCCAAAAAGTCCTGATCCTTCCTCTAAAGATCGATCGGGAGGCTCTCTTTAATTTTCAGCCAACAACTTGACTTCCATCATTCATAAGACAAACATCCCGGTTTGGATCCGGATTGAAAGATAAACTCGATCAACCCCGGATAATACGGTGCAAACTCACCCGATTTTATCATTTGAAGGATCTCATCCGAGCTTGCCCAACGTACTGCTTGAACCTCATCCTTCTGGAGTATCAACTGATCGATCTCGATATCCTTCTCGATAAAATAAATATCATCAAAACCTTCATCAAAATTGATGGTAAAATGAGGTCTCTTGGCTTCAAAGTTTTCTAAGATCCCGATTTCTTCAAACAATTCTCTTTGCGCCGCCATTTGACTGGTTTCTCCCGTCCTCGCAGAGCCACCTGCTGAAAAATCCCAAAAGTTCGGAAAATCCTTTTTACATGAATGACGCTGTTGAATCAACATTTTATGATTTGAGTTAAAGACGCAGACATGTACTGACAAATAAAAATGGTCTTTCTCAGGCTTCTCCCCGCGTTTGATCACTTTCCCCGTCTTATTCCTGTGTCGATCGTATAGATCCCAGATCTCCATATCGTTTCCCCGCTTTTACATTATTAGTTACATTATACCATAATAAACAAGATCGCAATCGGATGCTACTCCCCCTTTTAGATCCCGTTCAGATAAACTTTTTGAAGAACCTGATCTTAAGCAAAGAAAAAGATACCTTCCGTAAAAGGTACCTTGATAGAACATCCATCTGCGCTTAGAATAAGTTCTTGATATATTGATTGTATAGTTTCTTTAGCTCGGAGATCTTATTGCTCATCTCCAACTGAAGAAAAGAAACTTTTCGATAATCTTTTTCATCGATCGCCGCTTTTATTCTGGTAAATACGGATTTCTTTTCCAAACCGTCTTTCATCAGATCCCATCGGATCGAGTTGATCTTTGTCCAATTGACGATATCCAGATCCGAAAGCTCCTCCGCATTTTCATGCGCCTTCCTGCATCGTCTCACCACCTCGATATTATCATCGATGATACGGTGCGCAAGCTCATAGGTCCAAGTATTGAGTATGAAGGTTTTGTAAGACTCGATCAATCGATCTGAAAATACACCGTCTTGTTTGAGCACTTCCAGCTTCTCCGGATAATTTTCAAGATTGATGATATTGTCATATACCGTAGCAGGCGGTCTCCCAAAACGGATGTTCCGCTCCTGCTCCGTATAAAAATCAAACACATTTTCTTCACTTCGATACTGTCTTTCTTTTTCCAGATAAACTGCCTCTGCTCCCGGTTCTTTGGAAAACTCTTCTACCAATTGATCCAAAGTCATTTTCAACCCGGCATTTTCCAAGCCGTCGATCATCGCCTGATAACAGGTTGCAAGAACAAGATAGACATTCGTAAAAGGATTTGGCGATCGTAGTTCAAATCTTGTCGCCATAGGAGATTCCATATCTTTGATCAATCCCACCAGGATCGATCGATTTCTCGACGGGACTTTCACCGATCTCCCTAAGGATGAAACGATACAGATCGGCGCTTCAAAATTGGGCTTCAAACGATTGAGTGAATCGATCGATGGCGCGATAAAAGGATTGATCACTTCATAGTTCTTGAGGATCCCCATCAAAGAAGAGATCGCAAAACTGCTTGCGAAATGATTTTCATAATCATGGTGCGTGAAAAGATTGATCCGTCTTCCCGAATTCAGCTTTGCCGCGACACCGATATGAGTATGCTTACCGCTTCCTGCAACACCTTCGATCGGTTTTGCCGCGAAAGTGACCTCGAGATTATATCGGTTAAAGATCTCCTTCACCAGATTTCGAACGATGATCTCGATATCTGCAGCATGGATATCCTTTGAATATTTCCAGTCGATCTCAAGTTGTTCCATGACATGGATCTGCGTTCCGTTGGGATTGATCTGAGAGGTCACGCCTCCGACTTCTTTATGTCCCATCTCAGGTTCAAATCCATACTTTTGCATGATCTCAAGCGTTTTTTCCATTGCCGAACGAACATTCCCTTCCGTTCTCTTCCAATACTGCTCTTTAAGCGTCTGAGAGACCGACAGTTTTTCTTCATCCGCAATATCTTCCGGCGTTTTGACCCAAAATTCGAGCTCGGTCGCCGAAGTCAAAATGACCTCTTCGATCTT
Organism: Peptostreptococcaceae bacterium; assembly: GCA_030532705.1. Classification (GTDB taxonomy): domain Bacteria; phylum Bacillota; class Clostridia; order Peptostreptococcales; family Filifactoraceae; genus JAUNKE01. The sequence goes on along the minus strand of JAUNKR010000021.1, from coordinate 33,163 downwards.
TTCATCCGCAGTCATTCCCACCTCATCGCGAAATTCCTCTTTTTGATCGACATACGTCAAGGCAAAGGATTTGAGCCTTTCAGATGCTCTTTTTAGGATCGATCTGGAGCAGACCATCCGATTGTTATGGATGAGAAAAGAGGGGATAATAAGTGTTCCGACAAACTTGCCTTCAATGTTCAAACTACTGTAATTATAATCCACATACCAGTCCACATCGCGATCCGGCAAAATGATCACACGAGCATCGTCCAATGTAGCGATCTTTGGTAAAGTAACGCTTGATCCATCGGTCTGGACCCCAAGTCTCAGCTGTTTTTCCATATCATCTAAAAAAAGTTCGATCGGGATCCTCTCGTCCGTTCCATTGCCCCCAAAGTCAAAACCGACATAAGAAACAAATTGGATCTCCGGATGTTTTTTCAATAATTTAGTAAGCCCTTCAACATTTCTTCCTTCTTTGGGGATCTTAAATACGAGCCCCTCCATCGCCTTGTCTTCAATATACATCATAAACTCCTTACCCATCGATCTGTTTAAGGCTGTAGATAAGCTTCATCCGACAAGCCCTATGATCCTTGTTATTGATTTTTGTAAAAACTGGAGATTGGATCGCATCCTCGCCTCCATCCTGCAATCAATCGCGGCTTCCTTTTCGGATCTCCTGAAGTGCAAGCATCGCTCCCAGTTTGGAGTGCTCGTAAGTCAATCCTCCTTGAAAGTAAACGGTATACGGCTCCCTGATCGGTGCATCGGCGCTCAATTCGATCGATGAGCCCTGAACAAAAGCTCCTGCCGCCATAATGACCTCCGAATCATAGCCAGGCATCGCCCAAGGCTCCGGAGTGACAAAGGAATCGACCGGTGCCGCTTTTTGGATCCCTCGACAAAATGCTATGATCTCTTCCTGCGATGTAAATCCGACAGACTGAATGATGTCGCTTCGCTCATCACTATGATATGGAAAAGTCTCATACCCCGCCTCTTCGAAGAGTTTTGCGCAGAAGATCGCCCCTTTTTTAGCATTTGCAACGATCATTGGCGCAATAAACAGTCCTTGAAGGATCGTCCTCGTCGTCCCAAAGGTCAAACCGCATTCTTTTCCGATCCCCGGCGCCGTCATACGATCTGCGACCAATGAGATCAGGTCTGCTTTCCCCGCAATATATCCCCCGCCAAGTGCAAAACCCCCGCCGGGATTTTTGATCAAGGAGCCGGCGATCAGATCCGCACCTGCTTCGATCGGTTCTTTTTCCTCCATAAATTCACCATAGCAATTATCGATCATCACGATCGCTGAAGGATCGATCCTGCGGATATGTCGGATGACCTTTTCGATATCGCCGATCGTCAAAGCTCTCCGACGAAAATAGCCCTTTGATCGCTGAATATAGATCATCTTGCTTTTATTCGTGCGCCGGATCGCCTCCTCGATCTTTTTAAGATCAAAATCACCACCTTCGAGAAGCTCGATCTGAGTGTACTCTACACCACGCTCCATCAAAGAGTTATAGGACGGGGAAAGTCCGATCGTTTTATCCAATGTATCATAAGGTTTTCCCGAGATAGCGATCAGTTCGTGGTCTTTTTTTAGCACACCCTCCAAACAAAGCGCCAAAGCATGTGTTCCATTGGCGATCGTCGGTCGCACGATCGCATCCTCCGATTTAAAGATCAAAGAAAAGATCTCTTCCGTCTTCTCACGCCCGATATCATTATAGCCATAGCCTGTATTCCAAGCAAAATGCCGATCCGAAAGTCCTGCCGTCCGCATGGCATGGATGACCTTGTAGATATTGAATTGCTGTAGCTCTTCGATTTTTGAAAAGAGCGGGCGCAATTCTTGATCGATCTGCTGCGCCAGCTCCAAGATCTCTCGATCCAGCCCAAAATACTCTGTCATAAAGCCCATAAAATTCGATGACATTATTTATCTCCATAGAATGCTGTAAACAGCTTGATGATCCCCTTGTAGTCCTCGACTCCTCCCGTTTCTCTTTCAGAATGCATTCCGAGGATCGGATTTCCGATATCGATCGTTCTTGCCGGAAGTTTTGCAGATACGATCGGTCCTAAGGAAGATCCACCCACCACATTGGAATTATTGAAGAAAGTCTGGTATTCGATCTTATTTTTCTTCGCCAATTTGACAAGATAAGATGTCGATTTGGAATCGGTTGCATATCTCTTATTGGAGCTGCTCTTGATCACAAAACCTCCATTGATGACCGGTCGATTAGTCGGGTCCGCTTTATCGGCAAAATTCGGGTGCACCGCATGAGCAAGGTCCGCAGAGATCACAAAAGATCTCTCAAGAGCAATCAGATATTCCTCACGACTCATCCCAAGGTTGAGTGCGATACGCTCCAAAATATTCCCCAGAAATCCCGAATCTCCTCCACTGAGCGTCTGAGAACCGATCTCTTCGGAATTTAGACAAGCTGAGATACAGATCCCTTTCCCTTTCTTGCTTGCGACCAATCCTTCGATCGATGAGATCGCCATCGACAGATTGTCCAATCTTGCCGATTGAATGAACTCATTATTTAACCCGAATACCACCGGCGGTTGAACATTGTATAGATTGAGTTCATAGGAAAGTATATCCTTGCCGTCCACCTCAAGCTCATCCGCTAAGATCTCGATGAATTTCTTCTTTTCGATCGGCTTCCCATCGACATATAAAAGCGGTTTTAGGTCTTTTTGCTTATCGATCGCGACCCCATTATTTACTTCTCGGTTCATATGGATCGCAAGATTTGGGATCGTACAGATCGCACGACCGAAATCGACTACCTTTTCAACGATCTCATTACCTTTTAAGCAATGCGCCACCCCTGCGATCGATAATGGCTTATCGAACCAGGTATTCAATATCGGCCCTCCATAAACTTCGACATTCAGCAAATGATATCCGTTGGATTCGATATCCGGATTCGATTTGATCTTTAGGGTCGGAGAATCGGTATGGGACACAACGATCTTAAAGCTGTCCAGATCATCCACGCGAAATGCAATCACAGCGCCATCTTTTGTCAGATAATATTTTCCTGTTTTCTTTAGGTTGAATGGTTTTTCAAGATCCAATCTTTTGTACTTGTTTTCCTCCAGATACTGTGACAACACTTTCTCTACATGATATACGGACTTGGATCCTTCGATGAATTTCAATAAATTATTTATCATTTTTCCTCCTATTCTTTAAGCGACATCCCTTTGATTATACATTAGGGACCTCTAATCTAAACTTTCTTTATGCTTTTTTGAGTTTAGCAAAATTGATATCGATCTTTTTGATACCGGTCCCACCAAAAACGATGGTATATGAACTGTCACTTTTGGCTACGATCTTCCCTTTCCCAAAGGTCGGATGGATCACTTCTTCTCCCATTCCAAACTCTTCAACGATCTTCGGTCTTGTATCGACCTGCGCCATCATCTCTCTTTTCCTCTTGTATTTATCGACCAAGGAATACCCACCTAAACTATTGCTTGTTCGTTCAACTTTCCCATTGATCAGGTCTTGCGGAACATCTTTGATAAATCGCGATACGATCTGAGCGGTGTATTTTCCAAAATAGTTTCGGCTGTTCGCATAGGAAAGATATAGACGTTCCTTGGCTCTTGTCATTCCGACATAACAAAGCCTTCGCTCTTCTTCGATCTGTATATCGCTCATCAATGACTTTGCCGAAGGAAAGATCCCTTCTTCCATCCCCGTGATGAAGACCACCGGAAACTCAAGCCCCTTGGAACTGTGCAATGTCATCAGCGTCACAACGTCTTCGCTCTCCTCATAAACATCGATATCGCTAGCCAATGCAACCGTTGATAGAAAAGCTTCCAGCGATTTGTCCTCACTGCTTGTGATAAATTCCTGTGCGACCGATTTGAGTTCGTTGATATTTTCCAATCTGGTCTGAAACTCGATCTCCCCTTCTTCCTCAAGCTCCTTCAAATAACCCGAATTATATACGACCTTATCGATCAGCTCGGGGAGCGGGATCACTTGACTCATCGAACGAAGCGATTCGATCAAAAGGACAAAGGTATGGATCGCATTTTTTGCCTTCATCGAAATATCATATTCCGAAGAGCCCAGCAATGCCTTAAACAAAGACTCCCCTTTGATATTTGCCCGGATCTCGATCTTTTCTAATGTCTTAAGTCCAAGACCGCGCTTTGGTGTATTGATGATCCGTTTGAAAGATATATCATCGGTTGGATTGGAGATAATACGCAGATACGCGAGGATATCCTTGATCTCTTTTCTTTCGTAAAATTTGAGCCCGCCATAGATATTATACGGGATCCGAGCGTTGATCAGCTCTTCTTCGATCAGTCGTGACTGCACATTGATACGATATAAGATCGCGATATCCTTGTTTTGATAGGAAGAAGAAAGATTTTTGATCTCACGGGCAATATTCTTCGCCTCCATCCGATCATCCTGTGACTTGATCAGCTCGATCTTCGTATCAGTCTTATTTTCGGTCCAAAGCTTCTTCTGCTTGCGGCCCGTATTTTTTTCAATGACATGATTTGCCGCCGTCAAAATATTTTGTGTCGATCGATAGTTCTGCTCCAATTTTACGATCACGGCATCCGAATAATCTTTTGAAAAATCCAAGATATTTCGTATATCCGCTCCACGCCATCCATAGATCGCCTGATCATCATCCCCCACAACACAAATGTTTCGATACTTCTGTGCAAGCAGATGGATCAGAACATATTGTGAGTGATTCGTGTCCTGATACTCATCGACCATGATATATTTGAATTTATCTTGATAAAAACTAAGGATCTCCGGATGCTCTCTCAAAATTTTTATCGTAAGATAGATCATATCGTCAAAATCGACCGCATTGTTCTTTTTCAAGCGCTCTTGATACATCTTATACACTCTGGACGCTGTTTTTGTCCGGATATCCACCGCAAATTTCTCTTCGTATTTCGCAGGAGATATCAGCTCATCTTTCGCTGAGGAGATCACGCTCAAAAAATATACCGGTTTCATCACTTCCGCATTGACCTTCAGCTCTTTCATACAATCCTTCACCAAGGTCTGCTGATCGTAATAATCATAGATCACAAAATCTCGCGAATATCCGATCTTATCGATATGCGTTCTCAAGATCTTCAAACAACTTGAGTGAAAGGTCCCGATCCACATATACGGATAGCTCTCCCCCATCAGATGAAACAATCTTGTCTTCATCTCATTTGCCGCTTTATTTGTAAAAGTCAGTGCCAGAATATTCGAAGGCGATTCGCCTGAATCAATGATATGAGCGATACGATTGATAATAACTTTTGTTTTTCCGGAGCCTGCGCCGGCTAAGATCTGAAGCGGTCCATCGATCGTTCGGACTGCCAGCTGCTGCTGTTCATTAAGAGTTTCCATTTTTTCTCCTGTTTATAAAATAAAAGGGACAAAAGTCCCTCTTGATTATAACACGAATGTTACTTGACATTCAAAGTCCTCATATTTCTCTGCATTTGTCGCATCCGGGAATATCACCTTAACTTTGAGCCCTTTGGTTTCGCATGCTTTGACGAAGAACAATGAGATGATCCCTGTATCGATACTGAAGTTCTTGTCTTCTTTCTTATTGATAAACAATTTACACTCATTCTTATCGATCATAAATGCCCAAGGCTGCTCGTTGCCCCATGACGGTGCAAGTTTTGTAAGATAGAATACTTCTGCAAGACCAAGTTGCTCAAGCTCTTCCCAAGTCATTTCTTCTTTCCAGCTATTCTTATAAACGAATTCCGCAATTCCTTTTCGGTCTGAAGTTTTTCCTGTATTTTTTCGGAAGATCCCTGAATATTCTTCGCCGATCCCTAAGCAACCCAGTAAAGTGACTCCTTCCTTCTTCGCAAAAAGAGAAGCATAGTCCACATTGTCTACCGTGCTGATCCAGCAGGAGCCCAGTCCGGCATTCCACAATGAGAAACGAATCCATTCCATACAGTATCCCGCATTGATCTTCGAAGCGGCATCATTTTTCCCAAAAACCAAAACATAAGCCGGAGCAGGAATGATCTTTCCAAAATAACCGATCTTTCCATCAAAGTCTTCTGCAAATTTTTTCCCGTCTTCGATAACTGCAAACTCCAGATCTGTATCATTCAATTTACCCAAAGATGAAAGGTTATCGATGATCATTGATACTAAATTCGTATCCACTTTCTTCTTTGTAAACTCTCTGACCGATTTGATCTCTGTAATAATTTTTTCGTAGTTCATATACTCTCCTTTAATACATAAATTTAGAAAACACTTTTATTGTACCTGTAACCTAAGTAAAATCTTTACCCCACTGCTTAGAGATTGATCCGAAGTCAATTTTAGCGGTCTTCTTCGATCAGCTCGACGATCTTTTTGACCGCTTCCGTCTCATCCACTCCATCCGCACGAACCACGATCTCGCTGCCTTCCGGGATCGCCGCCGCCAATATCCCCACAATACTTTTCGCATTGATAAGTTTGCCGTCATATTCGAAGAAAATATTCGACTTATATCTCGTCGATGTCTTGATGATGCGAGATGCCGTTTTTGCATGGATCCCCATCTCATTCACTACCCTGACTTTCTCTGTATACATTGCTCCCCCATCTATAATAAATTGATATTGTGTTCTTTGCAAAGGTCGATCGTTTCATCGTCCCAAATCGATGCCTGGACCTCTCCGATATGTGCTTTTCGAAGAAAGAACATACAGATCCGGGATTGCCCGATCCCTCCTCCGATCGTAAATGGTACGGTATTATTCAGCACACTCTTTTGAAAGTCCATCTCCAGCTTATACTCTTGATCACGGATCTTGACCTGCTTCAAAAGGGAAGGTGCATCGACACGGATACCCATCGAAGAAAGCTCCAGCGCGATATCGAGCACATCATAATAAAACAGGATATCTCCGTTCAGCTCCCAATCGTCATAATCCGCCGCACGACCATCATGCATCTCCCCGTTAGAAAGCAATTTGCCGATCTGCATGATAAATACTGCTCCATGCTCCTTAGCGATCGCATATTCCCGCTCCTTCGGCGTGAGATCCGGATATAGATCGAGCAGATCCTGTGAAGTGATAAAAAAGATCTCTTTTGGAAGCTCCGTAACGATCTGAGGAAATTCATAGTTCATCTTGTAGGATGTGATCTTAAAGACTTCATAAATATCTTTGACGATCGATATCAAAGTCTCTATGGTTCGGTCCTCTTCCAATATCACCTTTTCCCAGTCCCACTGATCCACATAGATCGAGTGGATATTGTCCAGCTCCTCATCTCGACGGACCGCATTCATGTCCGTATAGATGCCTTTGCCTACTTCCACTCCATAACTTCCAAGCGCCATTCGCTTCCATTTTGCAAGCGATTGAACGATCTCGGCATAATAACCGGTATCCAGCATATCAAACCCAACAGGTCGCTCCACCCCGTTGAGATCATCATTGAGCCCGGTCGATTTCTTTACAAAAAGCGGTGCGGACACCCTTGTCAAATTCAGCTTTCGGGAAAGTTCTTTTTCAAACTTATCCTTCAACACCTTGATCGCCACTTCGGTCTCCATCAGACTCAATTTACTGCTGTAGCCCTCCGGAATGATCAGCTTCTCTTTACTCATATTTTACTCCTAATCGATCTTTATCCTGTCGATATCGCTGTAAACGATGCGATGATCTATTGAATACTCGGATAACAGATCACAAACCTCTTCCACACTTTTTGCACTCATAAAACGCGGGATATTGACAGTGATGCTTCGCTGTTGATACTGTTCGATCATCGGTAAAAACTCGACCTCAAACAGATCCAACAACGCTTTTTCATTCAACATCAATCCGGTACCTTGACAATGTCTGCATGGCGTTCCAAGCGTATGGACAAGATCTCGTTCGCTTTTTTCAATGACCAATTGCATCATCGAGCTATTCGCCATTGAGTGAGTGATAATTTTCCTATCCCTATTATAATGGTTTTTTAGATTTTTTTCTATGAAATCCTCTAATTTCTTCTGCCCGATTTTATTCATCGAAATAAAATCGATCAGGACCATTCCCCCGATCCCCAAAAGCTCAAGCAATCGGACCGTTTCCAAAAAAGCCTCCTGATTTAGTTCGAGGATCTTCTTTTCTCGGATCGCATCGGGCTTCATATAGCCCGAATTCACATCGACCACACAGAGCGCCTCCAAATAATCGATGCTAAGACTAAAATCATCACAGATATATTCTTTCTTCAGAATATCTTGAAGCTTGACCCGATTTTTATCGAACAGATAAAGATCATCGTGCACCACCTCGATCCCTTGAGGAGCAAGCGATCTTTTCAGCGCTTTGCAGATTTCTTTCTCATTACAAAAGATCTCTATAGGCTTATATTCGTCCCACAGCTTTCTGGCAACATCGATCAGATCATAGGGATCAAACTTCAGACCGATCCCTTGTTGCTGAAGAAGAGCAAATTTGCTTTCCAGATCATCAAGCTCATCATAGATCCCATCGATCTGATCCAAAGAAGCCTTGGTACGAAGTAATATGCCAAACTCCGACGTAAGTCTATCTTTCAGTTTTCTTGCAAGTTCCTGAGCATTATGGTCATTCGCATTCTTTTTTGAAACGATCACTTGCTGCTCGGCTTTGATCAATACGATATACTCCCCACCGATCGTGATATCCGTCGATCCCTTCGCCTTTTTTGTCTTTTCTTCCTCCCGAATGATCTGGACCAACAGCTCCTCTCCAACGATCAGACGATGAGGACTTGGCAGAAAAATTTCTCCCCGTTCCCCGATGTCTATGATCGCCGAATGCATTGTCGAACTGTAAAATTTGACCCTGCCTCTATAGATCTGCCCAACTCTCGGGGTCCCTTCTTTAGGGATGATCTGAATATGCTCCAATTTTTTATCTCGATCAACGATCGCGAATTTGTCATATTGCGCGGAACATTCTATCAGTAATCTTCTAGACAAGCTTGAGTCCCTTTCCATCATAAAAATATAACTTCGTCTTTAGTATCTGATACACATCATATTCTTTTCCTGCTTTTGAATGGATGATATCGAGCAGTTCCGACGGCTTCATCGCCCCATTTGTCGAATTAAGAAGTGTCGCATAGAGCTTTCCGTCCTCCATAAAGATCTCTTCGATCCGATCTCTTGCATTGAGCTCCATGAAGCGCCCTTTTTTGTTTTTCTTTTGGATCGGCAGATCGTCAGCTTGCTCGATCATTTGAACGATCTGCTCCAACAAAGGATCTGTCTTCTCGAACGAAAATTCATATTGACTGTGCGTGGACAATGTCGCGATCCCGCCCATCTTCTCCACTTCAAAACTCTCCAAGATCTCCACGCCTCTCGGCAATGCCTTATTAAGCCTTTCTTTCAGTTGTTCCGGCGTGATCTCGTCTGCCACATCCATATCCAGATATTCACAGATACTTTCAACGCCCAGACTCAGCGCAGGCGAAAAGGATAACTTCGGATGAGGATGAAAACCTTGACTGTAATTCAATTTTATCGACTCTCGGCGCAATGCACGAATGAATATCCTGAGCAGATCCAGATGAGATACGAAGGCAATATCGCCGAGCTTTGAGTATTTGCATCTTATGATCATCCGCAAAGCCCCTTTCCAACTCCTTGATTGATCCCACATCCGATACAATGCTTTCGACAATCGACAGACTCTACCGCCTGATATGCCAACTCACATTCTCTGTGTAAAAACTTTTTGCTGACACCACAAGAAAGATGATCCCATGGTAGTTTTTGGTCCATCTCCAGTCCCTTGTTCGCAAAATCTGCCGGATCGATCCCTACCGTTTCAAATGCTTTCATCCAAATATCATATTTGAAATGCTCGCCCCAACTATCAAACTTGCATCCATTACGAAATGCTTCATAGATCACTTTCGAGATCCTGCGATCCCCTCTCGCGATCACCGCCTCCAAAAAGCTTAGCTGATTATCATGGTAGTTGAAGGTAATATTACGATGTCGTAATTTCTCTTTGAGATACTGTTGTTTTTGTGCCATCACTTCCTGTGTATCCTGTCCAAACCATTGGAAAGGCGTATTCGGTTTCGGTACAAAGACCGAAGTGCTGACCGTCACGTTAAAATTGTTGATATTTTTGGTGCCGTTCACGCTTTTGTATACTTCAATGACCGTATGAGCCAGATCCACGATCCCATCGAGATCCTCATAGGTCTCCGTCGGAAGACCTGTCATAAAGTAAAGCTTGACATTTCGCCATCCGCTGCCGAATGCCTTTGTCGTCGCTGCGATCAGATCATCCTTTGTCACCCCTTTATTGATCACATCTCGCAGACGCTGTGTGCCCGCTTCAGGTGCCAGTGTCAATCCGGAGCGTCGAACCGTCTGGATCTTTTCCGCCATCTCCACCGAAAAATTATCTACTCGAAGGGATGGCAGCGATAGGCTCAGCATATCCTTAGAATACCGATCATTCAAACTGTCCAGTAAGACCTCCAGACTCGAATAGTCGCTTGTACTCAAAGAAGTCAACGACATTTCTTCATAACCTGTCGACTGTACCAGACAATCCGCTGTCTTCAGAAGCGTCGGGATACTTCGCTCCCGCACCGGACGATATACGATCCCCGCTTGGCAAAAACGACATCCTCTCGTACATCCCCTGAACAGTTCCAACATAATACGAGAATGGACGATATCGATATGAGGGACCATCATTTTTTCCATGATAAAGGCCTCATTGAGATCTCGCACGATCCGTTTCTCAACGACTCTTGGAACTCCCTCCGCGATCGGCTCGATCCCATCAAATACGCCTTCTTTATATTTTGCTTCATAAAGCGAAGGTACATAGGCTCCTTTGATCGTTTTTGCTACATTCAGCAGAAAATCTTTTCGAGTATATCCCGGTCCTTTTTTGTGCTTTTGATACAGAGCCATCAACTCCGGCAAAGATTCCTCCCCTTCGCCCAGTAGAACAATATCTGCAAAATCCGCCAAAGGTTCTACATTATAAGCGCAGGGGCCACCAAATACGATAAGCGGTTCTTCTTCTTTACGATCTTTCGCAAAGATATTGATCCCGCCCAGCTCAAGCATATTCAAAATATTGGTATAGGACATCTCATATTGCAATGTGATCCCTACAAAATCAAACTGATCCAGCGGTGTCTTGCTCTCCAAAGAAAAAAGCTTCATCGAGTTTGCACGAAGGAGCTCTTCCATATCTGTGCCGACTGCAAAGGCACGCTCGCACCAAACATGATCCAAACTATTCAACACACTGTATAAAATATGAAGCCCCAAATGACTCATACCGATCTCATACACATCGGGGAAGCAAAATGCAAATCGAATGTCGACCGCCTTAGGATCCTTCATAACTGCATTAAACTCGTTCCCTAAATACCTTCCCGGCTTATCGACCTTACCGAGAAAGCTTTTCAATTTCTGCATCTTTCCTCCGTCTACTTAAAAATACTGCTTTCCAAATAACCCAATGCCTCAAATCTCGGGTCATACTTTCTCTTTGCCAAAAGATAGTGGTATATTTCGCGTGCTTTATCCTTATTTCCGACATTATAATTTGCAACAATGATCGAAGCATAGATCTTATTATAAGGGATCTTTGCCTTGTTGAGATACGGCCAAGCGATATCAAAATGCTTTACCGCTTCTTCGTTTTTACGCTGTTGATACAAATTGATCCCGATCTGAAAATGAATAAAACTTCGTTCTTCATCCGTCAAATGTTCAAATCGATCCAATGCATCAAAAAGGACTTTATTTGCGTAACTCCTCATCCGAAAAAAAGAAGCTGCATAGTTCGCTTTTTTCATATAATCTCGAGGTGTCTCCACTTTGGCAAAAAAAGTCTTGTAAATGGACCGAAGGACCATCGATCCACAAAATATATAAAATATCGTAAAAAAGATCTGATTTGAATTATTCATCTTCATTCTCCGTCACTACCACTTTGGGTAGCCCTTTTATACTCTCGATCCCGAATTCTCGCAAAAATCGGTCCGTGGTTCCGTAAAGTATCGGTTTTCCGATCCGATCCAATCTCCCTTTTTCAGCGATCAATCCCAATTCCAAGAGATTGGAGATCACGCCGTCGGATTTGACCCCACGGATCTCATCGATCTCCACCTTGGTGATCGGCTGTTTATAGGCGATGATACTGATCACTTCCAGCGAGGCTTGCGTGAGTGTCTTTTTCTTACGCTTCACCGTCAGCTGTTCTACATAAAGATTATTTTCCGCTTTGGAGACGATCTCATAATGATCCTCCATTCGAAGTAGAGACAGTCCGCTATTTTCCAAGGCATATTTTTGTGCCAATTCTTCCAACGCTGACCGTACATCTTTGATCGAAACTTCAGCCGACTGCTCCGAGATCACTTTTGTAAGATCTCGCGCCGCCATCGGTTCAGATGCCGCAAAAAGAAGAGATTCTATAATGCTGATCAATTTATTGATTTCCATCCATCGCCCTCTCGATCAATATATTTTCAAATATTTTCTTTTGGCTGAGCAGGACCTTCTGTTCTTTCGATAATTCAAGTACCCCAAGTAGACTTGCAACGATATCATCCTTGATCCTCCCGTTTACGATCTTGTCAAAATAGACCCTACTCATCGTATCCAGGATCTTTTCGATCTCCAGGATCTTATCTTCGACCGATATCTTCTTATAGCTGATCAGGTTGCTCCTTACCGTTTTTTTGCTCTCCTTGATGAATTTAGAGTACACTGCAAAGATATCGATCACCGTATAAGTCGAAAAGTCCACCGTTTCTTCCACAAGGATCTCCGCTCCCTTATTGCTATAAAAGACCGGAGAGTTTTCATAGTTTTCTTTAAGCATTGCCGAAAGCTCTTTGAAATACTTATACTGCTCCAAAAGATCGTAAAGTTCTTTTCCGGGATCTTCTTCCTCATCCAGCTTATCGTTGATATAGATAAAATATCTTGATTTAAGCTCGATCAAAGTGCTTGCCATCAAGATGAATTCCGATGCGATCTCGCAGTTTTCTTTATTTTCTTGTTGAATGATCTCCAAGTATTGCTCTATGATATTTTTGATAAAAATATCCTTGATATCACATTTATTTGCCTTTATCAGTTCCAACAGAAGATCTAATGGTCCCTGAAAATCTATATTGCCGATCTTATATTCCATTTATATAAAATTTCCCACCAAAAAATAAATCAACCCAACGACATTGACAACGATCGGATCGAGCAAATAGTCGATCAGATTCGTCATGATCAAAAATACCATCAATAGAAAACCGTAACGCTCATATTGATAAAAAACAAAGCGTTTACGCGCAGGCAAAAATGCCGCAATGATCTTTGAACCATCTAGCGGCGGGATCGGCAACAGGTTAAAGGATGCAAACGCAATATTGATCCATACGATATTTTGCATCACCATTGTATACTCAGCTCCCGGGATAAATTCCTCGGTGAGCGAATAAATGATGATCGCCAATGTCGCAATGATGATATTCATCGTAACTCCCGCGATCGCCACCAAAAAAACACCCAACTTTCGGTTTTTAAAATTATTTTCGTTATACGGCACCGGTTTTGCCCATCCAAAACCGCCGACCAACAGCATCAAAAAGCCGATCGGATCGATGTGGCTCATCGGATTGAGGGTCAATCTGCCCATTCCTTCTCCCGTACCGTCTCCCATTTTGTTTGCTACATAGGCATGAGCAAATTCGTGGAAGGACATCGCAATAATGATCGCAGGGATCATCGCGACTTTATCAACTAAAGATTCTCCCATCTGTCTTTCTCCTAAACATCCATGATTATCGGAAGGATCATCGGATTACGCTTTGTTTTTTCAAACAGGAATCGCTTCAGATCTTCACGAATAATATTTTTGATATACGACCAATCCTTGATCTGATTTTGCTCACATCGCTCCAGGCCGGATATGACGATCTCTCGTGCCGCATCCATCAGATCCTCGGATTCTCGAACATACACAAAGCCTCTCGATATCAGGTCCGGACCTGAAACCACCATACCGTCTTCTTTCGACATCGAAAGCACCACAACGATCAAACCATCTTCCGAAAGATGCTTTCGGTCTCTAAGAACGATATTTCCAACATCGCCCACACCAAGTCCATCGACCATGATATTGCCGGAAGGAACTCGTCCGGATATGACCGCCTTATTTTTATCTACTTCAAGGACTTCTCCATTCGCCAATTTAAAAATATCTTCCTCATTCATACCCAGTTCCACAGCCAATCGTGCATGTTGCTCCAAATGGCGATATTCTCCATGGATCGGCATAAAGAATTTTGGACGGATCATACTATGCATCATCTTGATCTCCTCACGGAAGGCGTGACCGGACACATGGATATCACTGATACTCTTATAGATCACTTCCGCTCCACGCTCAAACAGCTGATTGATCACCTTGGAGACCATCTTTTCATTCCCCGGAATCGGATGAGAAGACATCACCACCACATCCCCTTTTTTGATCGATATCTTACGATGTTCTCCTGCTGCGATTCTGGAAAGTGCCGCCATAGACTCTCCTTGAGAACCGGTCGTTATAATGACCACCTCATGATCGCCATATTGATTGATGTCATTGATATCTACAAGCATGCCATTTGGGATATCGATGTAGCCCAGACTGTGTGCAAGCGTAGTCGCATTTTGCATCGATCGACCCGATATGACGACCTTTCTGCCAACTTTTTCTGCAGAATTGATCACCTGTTGTAAGCGATGGATATTCGATGAGAAAGTCGCTACGATGATACGATGTCCTTTGGCATCCGCAAAAATATTGTCAAAAGCCTTTCCGACAACTTTCTCTGAAGGCGAAAATCCCGGTCGCTCTACATTCGTACTCTCACAGAGCATCAATAGAACACCCTTTTTGCCAAGCTCCGCGATCTTTTGGAAATCCATATACTCTCCATCGATCGGAGTATGATCGATCTTAAAATCACCGGTGTGGAATATCGTTCCGACTCCCGTATGGATCGCAAGCGCTGCCGACTCCGGAATACTGTGGTTGACACGCACAAAATCGATCGTAAAACCGCCGATCTTTACCGATGAACCGATCGCCACCTCCATCAGCTGTGCATCCAAAATTTTGTGCTCTTTCAGCTTGTTGGCGATCAGTCCTAAAGTCAGTTTGGATCCATACACCGGTATATTCAATTTTTTCAGGATATACGGGATCGCTCCGATATGATCCTCATGGCCATGTGTTACCACTAAAGCCTTTACATTTTCTCTGTTTTTTAGAAGGTACGAAATATCCGGGATCACAATATCGATCCCAAGCATGTCATCTTCCGGAAATCCTAAACCTCCGTCGACCACGATGATCTCGTCCTTATATTCTATTGCGGTCATATTCTTGCCGACTTCCTGAAGTCCGCCTAAAGGTATGACCTTTATTTTTGATGTTTTCTTTGCCATCTTTCCTCCATATTCAAAACATCACCAATAACAATACCGGTGATGTTTGTTCTTTCAAATTAATTTATCAACGTCTCGTAAGTTGCAACGACCATCTCGTACTCGTCCTCATCATCGATCGCTTCTAAAACCATTTCACCATTTTCATCTTCTTCTACTCTGAAAATATACGCTTCGTCATTTTCTTCGTCTAATGGTGCCAAAATCGAGTACATCGTGTCATTCGCCTCTAAAGACATTACCAATTCAAACTCCACTTCGTTGCCCTCCTCATCGAGAAGGACGATCACCTCATCAAAGTTTTCAAACTTATCCATATTAACCCTTCCTAACACTGCTCAGATAATTATCGAGAATAACGACTGCAGCGATCGTGTCCACGATCTCTTTTTTGTTGATCTGCTTAATATTGTTTGACAGCATGATATCCTTGGCAGTCTTTGTCGAAAGCCTCTCATCCCAAAAGGTTATTTTTATTTCTTTTTCTTTTCTGATCGCATCCGCAAAATAGATCGTCTTCTCTCCCTGCTGACCGATCGTTCCATCCATATTCTTTGGCAAACCGACAACGATCTCGTCGATCTTATGCTCCTGGACGATCCCAAGAATAGCTTTTATATCATTTTGCAGTCCTTTTCGATGGACCGTATACAGCGGATGCGCAAACATTCCCAATTCATCGCTCACTGCTGTACCGATCCTTTTATTCCCAACATCCAACGCAAGTATTTTCATAAATTATTTCGTTTCTATATAACTCCTTAAAATCACTTCCAGCAACTCATCACGTTCAAAACGTCGGATCAGGCTACGCGCATTCTTATGGCTTGTGATATAGCTCGGGTCACCGGAAAGAAAATAGCCTACAAGCTGATTGATTGCATTATAGCCTTTTTCTTCCAATGCCGCATAAACTTGGTCCATGATCTCTTTTTCAGATGCCGAATTGTCTTTTTGAGCCTGAAAGGTCATCGTGTATTCCAGCTTGTCCATGTCATACCTCTTTCTCATTTTATTTTATCAGTGCTTCTATGATCGAGCGTGCTTGTTCCAGAGATTGATCAAACTTGGAGATATCTTTTCCTCCCGCCTGCGCAAAAGTCGGCTTTCCACCGCCACCGCCACCGGTCAGTGAAGCCACATTTTTTACCACATTGCCCGCATGAGCTCCTTTGGATACGGCCTCTTTGCCTGCCGCACAGACATAACCGATCTTATCCTCGTAAACACTGCCAAGCAAAACGACAGCATTCTCATGCTTATCGATGATGCCTTGTGCAATATTGCGGAGTGCTTCGATCGGTGCTTCCTCGATCTTATCGATCACAACTTTCAGCCCGTTGACCTCTATCGCTTGATCGATCGACTTGGAAGCTTCCTTTGTCGATTGTTCCAATTTCAGTTTTTCAATTTCTTTTTTGCTTGCTCTCGCCTCTTTAACAAGCTGTTCCGCTCTCGCTTCGATTGAAGCTTGGTTACTCTTTAGTATATCAGCAATTCTATCAATTTTCAATTCTTTTTCATACAAATAGTTCAATACATTACGACCCGTGATCGCCTCGATCCTTCTAACACCGGACGCTACACTGCTCTCCGAAACGATCTTGAACATCATGATATCGATCGTATTTGAAACATGCGTTCCGCCACAAAGCTCGATCGAAAAATCGCTCATGCTGATCACCCGAACGATGTCACCATACTTTTCATCAAACTGAGCCGCAGCGCCGAGTTTTTTGGCATCATTGATCGGCATATACTCATACACGACCGGTAACGCCTTGTAGATCTCTTCGTTCACGATCTTTTCGATCTCTGCCAGTTGCTCCGAAGTCAATGCTTCAAAATGGCTGAAGTCAAAACGCAATCGCTTATCATCCACATAGGAACCCGCCTGTGCAACATGGTTCCCCAAGACCATTTTCAACGCTTTGTGTAGAAGATGGGTCGCACTGTGGTTTTTCATGATATCTTTTCTGCGTTCCTCCTCGATCTGAGCCTGTACTGCATCGTGAAGCTTTACACTTCCTTTGCGGACCTCTACCGAATGGATCGTTAAGCCATTTGCCGTCTTTTTCGTATCCTGAACGATCGCCTCAAATCCTTCCGCATAGATCCTTCCCTTGTCGCCGACCTGTCCGCCGCCTTCACCATAAAAGGGTGATCTCGCCAAAACGATCGTTGCGCGATCGCCTTCTTTCAGATCCTCTGCCGCTTCCCCGTCCTTAATGATATAGATCAGTTCGGATGATTCGGACATCTTCTCATAGCCGACAAACTCCGATCGGATATCGGACGGGATACTGTCAGACTCCAGTTTCTTCCAACCTTCCCCTTCATTTGCAGTTCTTGCCTTGCGGGCAGTCTCTCGCTGAGTCTCCATCAGTTGATCGAACTCATCGGTATCCAGATCCTTCCCCTGCTCGCTTAAGATCTCCATCGTGATCTCAAGCGGGAAGCCGAAAGTATCATACAACTTAAACGCTTCCGCTCCCGATAATGTCTTTTTATTATTCTTTTCCAATTCCTCGATCTGCTGCTCCAGCAAATTCAAACCCTGATCGATCGTCTCCTGAAACTTTTTCTCTTCGATCCGGATCAATTTGTAGATATAGTCCGCCTTGTCCACAAGATCCGGATAAGCATCTCCATATTCTTGGATCACGATCCCTGAGACTTGAGTCAAAAACTCCCCTTCGATCCCCAGTAATTTGCCATGCCGTGCCGCACGACGAAGCAAACGTCGAAGGATATATCCTCTTCCCTCGTTGGATGGGATAACACCGTCACTCAACAAGAAAGTGATCGCTCTGGTATGATCCGTAATGATCCGGATCGAAATATCCGTCTTCTCATTTTCTCCATAAGCAACGCCTGAGATCTTGCTGACTTCTTCTCGGATCTTGACCATCGTGTCGATATCAAAGATGCTGTCCACGCCCTGCATGATACATGCGATACGCTCTAAGCCCATCCCCGTATCGATATTTGGGAAATCCAGCAGATTATAATTGCCGTCAATGTCTTTGTCAAATTGTGTAAATACCAGATTCCAAAACTCTAAAAATCGGTCGCAATCGCAGCCCGGCTTACAATCCGGATTGTCACACAAATATTTGCTTCCTCGATCGATATAGATCTCCGAACAAGGACCCGAAGGACCGGTTCCGGTTCCGATCTCCCAGAAGTTATCATCCTTGCCGAGCTTCACGATCCGATCTCTCGGTACTCCCTGTTTCTGTGCCCAGATCTCCAGTGCTTCATCATCTTCCTCATACACAGTGACCCAAAGATCCTTTTTATCCAGCTTAAGATACTCTGTCACAAAGATCCATGCCCATTTGATCGCCTCTTCCTTAAAATAATCGCCGAAAGAAAAGTTTCCGAGCATCTCAAAAAAAGTAGCATGACGAGCTGTCTTTCCAACATTGTCAATATCCCCTGTACGGATACATTTTTGGCATGTCACCATTCTCTTGCTCGGCGGTGTATCAATACCCAAAAAATAATTCTTCAGCGGCGCCATTCCCGCATTGATCAACAACAAACTTTCATCGTTGATCGGAACAAGCGGATAGCTGTCATGACAAAAATGCTCATGATCTACAAAAAAATCCAAAAACGCCTTTCTGATCTCACTTACTTTCATTTTCATTCTCCTTTAAGTTCATTTCCTACCCCGGTCCTTCGCCGGTCAATATCAAATTATTTGATCAAAACAAATCGGTTCTTTCCCTTACCCTTCAAATCAAGATCCAAAAGCTCGACTTCATTCCGCTTTCGTAGAGTGGATCTTCTCTCCGATCTTCATATCCAGACGCCATTTCGGAGGTTTTGTATCATTGCCCCAATACTCGTCGACGCGGATGATGCGACCTTCTTCCAATCGAATAAACGAAACGACATGGTCGGAAACTTCCCCATCTTTTGAATAGACATATACCGCTGTAATGATAAGATCATCCATTCTCTCGATCCGCTCGATCTCTCCCGACCATTCACCCGGATAAACGGAATTTACCAAAATAAACTCGTCCACCGTGAATCTTTCATTGGTATTATGCCAAAAAATTTGTGCCTCCGGATGAAAATAACTCTTCAATTCCTCTCTCGCTTGCATAAGTACAAGCTCCCAAAATTTTCGTATATCCATCTCATACACCCCTCGAGCGAAATAAAATACTCACTACACTCTGTTTTTATGACCACCCTTTAAAATCTCAGTTCAAGAAGATATTATCGAAACGCTTGATCGACCCTCTTCCCTTCTGTATCGGATCCTTAAAAAACATATCCGTTTTTTCTTCAAAGATTTTTATCTTTTTGTCATACCGTCGAGTTGGCATTCGAATTTATGATCTCCTACTAAAAAACCCTTATGAGAAAATCTCATAAGGGCGAAAGTTCGCGGTACCACCTTACTTGTTCATAAGAACCACTCATTTGATTATAACGTGATCAACGCCTTTGATTAAAAAGGATGCTCCGAGGTAGCTTCATTTACATTGGGAGCTCTCACCCTCCTCCCTCTCTGTGCGGTAAACTACTTATCCTCTTCATCGCTAACTTGTTCTATTATAAAATAAAATCCGCATTTAAGCAATACTTTTATCGATCCGATGCAGATCTCATCTCATACGACCTCCGATAAGATCGGGATCACAAAAATATCGCTCAAAAATCACCAAACAGATCTTGCGTTTATTCTTCATCCTCGTCGTGATCATGGTGATGATCATGATCGGTATCGATCTCAACATTGGTCAAGCCATCGATCTCCATTCCGTTTTTGATCGCATAATCACGGATCGCCAAACGGATCGCCTGCTCCGCCAATACCGAGCAATGCATCTTGACCGGCGGAAGCCCGCCCAATGCGTCTGCAACTTGCTTATTTGTCAGCTTAAGCGCGTCATCGATCGATTTTCCCTTCACCATCTCCGTTGTCATACTCGAGCTTGCGATCGCCGAACCGCATCCGAAAGTTTTGAACTTCACGTCCTTGATGATATTATCTTCGATGTCCAAATAGATCTTCATGATATCTCCACATTTCGGGTTACCTACTTCACCGACCCCTGACGGATTTTCAATCTCTCCCATATTTCGCGGATTTGCGAAATGATCCATAACCTGTTTAGAATACATTATTTATTCTCCTCCTTCAAGAAAGTTTCATATAGTGGTGACATATTGCGAAGTCTTTGCACGATCTCCGGCAGTTTTTCAAGCACATGATCCACTTCTTCCTCTGTATTATAATCCGATATACTCAATCTCAATGATCCATGCGCGATCTCATGTGTCAGACCGATCGCCATCAGCACATGCGACGGATCCAATGCGCCGGATGTACAAGCCGAACCGCTTGAACCTGCGATCCCTACCATATCACAGCTAAGGAGCAATGCTTCTCCCTCGATAAATCTGAAACAGAAACTTGCGATCGTCGGCAATCTTTTTTCAAGATCTCCGGTCACCAAGGTATGAGGTATCCTCTCCACGATCCCATGGATCAACTTGTCACGAAGTGCCTTGGTCTTCTCAATATGCTCATCCAAGGACTCCTGCGCTAATTCGCAAGCTTTTCCAAAAGCTGCGATATATGCTGTATTCTCCGTTCCTGCACGCTTCTTTCTTTCCTGCGCTCCTCCATGGATCAAATTATCGATCTTCACGCCATTTCGGATATAAAGCGCACCGATACCCTTTGGCGTATAAAGCTTGTGACCCGATACGGACATCATATCGATCCCTAAATCCTTCACATCGATCGGTACATTACCAAGCGCTTGCACTGCATCCGTATGGAACAGGATCTTATGCTCTTTTGCGATCTCGCCGATCTCTTTGATCGGTTGGATCGTTCCGATCTCGTTATTGGCGAACATGATAGTGATCAGGATCGTCTCCGGACGGATCGCTCTCTTCAGCTCATCCAAACACACAAAGCCCTTTTCATCTACATTCAGATAGGTGACTTCAAATCCATGATTTTTCTCTAAATATTCACATGTATGGAGCACCGCATGATGCTCGATCTTCGATGTAATGATATGATTTCCTTTTGCACGATTTGCAAAAGCAGCTCCTTTGATCGCCCAGTTATCCGCTTCCGATCCGCCGGATGTAAAATACACCTCTTTATCGCTCGCATTGATCAGTTTTGCAACTCTCTGTCTTGCAAGATCCACGATCGGCTTTACCTCTTGACCGAAGCTGTGCACACTGGACGGGTTTCCATAAAAGTTTTCTATTACGTTCATCATTTCCGCAACCACTTCTTTTTTCACCTGAGTCGTTGCCGAGTTATCAAAATAAGCTCTCATACCATTCTCCTTATTCTATATTATTATCCAACATATCTTGGAGCGACATTGAATCCAAACAGCCGTCAATGCTATCCTTTAGCTTTTTCCATACCATCCTTGTCACACAAGTTTCCTCCGAACCGCAAAGTTCCTCATTATCTGAAACACAGATCGCCGGTTCGATCGGTCCATCCAAGCACCGTATCACATCACCTACGGAAATATCCTTCGGATCCCGTGACAAAAGGTAGCCTCCTTGAGCGCCTCGAATGCTCACGATCAAATTCGCCTTCTTCATCGCAGAAAATATCTGCTCCAGATACTGATCCGAAAAACCCGTTTTCTGAGCGATCGCCTTGATCGGCATCGGACTGTTGCTCTCATATACTAAAGCTAATTCATATATCGCTTTCAAACCATATCTTCCCTTTGTTGAAAGCCTCAAAACTATAACCTCCTGATTTTTTACCTATTTCTACTGATTCAGTATACCAAAACCAAGTAAGTCAGTCAAGATTAAACACAAACAAATTTGATTTTGATAAAGATATTACAAAGAAAATATTTTGTAACCTTAAAGCAAATCGGACATTTCTTTCTCTATGATTCTTATGACAAAAAAGGATCTTCATTCTCTAACAAGAGAGCAAAGATCCTTTTCGATTTATTTTTTCTCTAACTTTTGAACGATATATTTTCCAGAAAAACCTACCAAAGACCCCGTCACGACCGATACATACATCATTATCGGAAGATATACGAAGATCGAAAGGTTTTGGATCATCAGTGCTGCCGCGGTAAGCTGACCGATGTTGAAAAATACCGCTCCCACCACGCTGACCCCGATCTCCGAAACCGACGGCAACCGAAGAGATCTTACAAACCACATGGCAAAGATCGCGAAGATCCCGCCCGTGATACTGTAAAGAAAAGATGAAAAACCCCCGCCAAAAATAGAAGACAAGATGATCCGAAGTACCAGCACCGTCAGCGCACTACCCATTCCATAGGTATAAAGGATCACCAGAGAAATAATATTCGTTAGACCGAGTTTTGCTCCCGGCGCTATAAAATAAAGGCTGGGCAACATCCGCTCAACTAAATGGAGCACCAAGGAATAAGAGATCATCAGCGAAAGAAAAATCATTTTTTTTGTTCGACTCATCACTCCTCCATCAATTCACCATAATATCCACATCGCTGTCATCCCGGACCTTGATCAACTTCACATACAATCGATGTGGCAAGCAAACGATCATCTCTCCATTTTTACTGATCGGATGCGAATGAACACAAAGTTGATCCGGACAGTTTGCATTCGTCATTCGGACTTCGCCGTTTTTTATTTCGATCGTGTTGTGATGATCTCCTTTTGTGATATTGACGATCTTGCTAAAATTTGGATCTGCTGCATAACGCTCGATCACTTTCCCATCTTGAATGACCTGTATCTCATCAAACTGAGTTTTCTTAGAAAAGCTCATTCCAAACGATAGGAAGGTCGCCCCTACGACCACGATAACGATCAATAAGATATCGCCTCTTTTCATTCTTCCACCTTACAAAAACAGACAGGATCCTTACAGAAACTGTCTGCCTAAAAATTTATTCCGACGTATTGAGTACGGACTCCGCAATATTTGCCGCATGGTCCGATATACGTTCCAAATTACTGATCAGATCCAAGAATAAGATCCCCGATTCCGTTCGACACATATTATTATTCAAACGATAAATATGAGCCGCCCGATTTGATTTTTCAAGATCATCCACCTGATTTTCCATCTCAAGCACTCGATTTGCGATCTCGATATCTCCCGTTCTCATCGCATCCAATGCAAGCTGTACCGCATCAAATACCTTCTCGATCATCACTGCCAGCTCAACTCTGGATTCCTGAGAAAAGTTGAGTTCCGAATCGATATAGCTCTGTCCAAGCTCCGCAATATTCTCGGCATGGTCTCCGATACGCTCGATATCGTTGATCGTATTGAAAAGCCCGTCTACGATAATACGGTCATCCAAGGATATCTCCGAATTGGAAACAGATACCAGATAATCGATGATCTCCCTCTCCATTTGGTTGATGTCCTTTTCCAATCGGAAAGTTTCGGCAAGATCCTCCGGCTGTTTCTTCAAAAATCCGGAAACGGATCTCTTTAATGAAGATAAGGCTACAGCCCCCATGTTCAGACATTCCTTATACGCACTTTCCAAAGCGATCGAAGGTGTGCTTAGCATACGCTTGTCCAGCTTCGTGATCGTTTGGACCTCCGCCTCTTTCTTCGCGGGAGCCGGAATGACTTTCTCGGCAAATTTTACAATAAATGCTGAAAAAGGTAATTGGATCAAAACATTTGTGATATTAAACAATGTATGTGCATTCGCGATCTGTCTGGAAACAGACATCGGATCCAGTTTGGTCACGACATAAATGATCGGGACATTGAGGAACATCACAAAGACGATCGTACCGATCACATTAAAAGTAAGGTGCATCACGGCCGCGCGTTGTGCATTTTTGCTCGCACCGATACTGGAAAGTAACGCCGTCGTACAGGTTCCGATATTATCACCATATAGGATAGGCAATGCCGAGGTAAGCGGTAATGCTCCTTCGACCGCCAATGCGACCAAGATACCGATCGATGCGGAAGAGCTTTGAAGCAACAATGTCAAAAGAAAACCGACAAAGATCCCCAGGATCGGATTTGTACCGAAAGATATCAGCATATCCTGAAAGGCCTTCACTTCTCGAAGCGGCTTTACCGCATCCTTCATATAGACCATCCCTACAAAAAGGATCCCGAAACCTATCAAGATCTCCGCATAGTCCTTTGTTTTTGGTCCCTTATTGACGATATATGCCAACATTCCGAGAGCCACTGCAAGTGGCGCGACTGCCTCCAGATTAAATGAAACGAGCTGTGCCGTTACCGTTGTACCGACATTGGCACCCATGATGACACCGATCGCCTGATTCAATGTCATGATCCCTGCATTTACAAAACCGATGACCATGACAGTCGTTGCAGACGAACTTTGAATGATCGCTGTAACAACGATCCCGACCACCACTGCAATATACTTATTCTTCGTAAGCAGTCCCACGATCGATTTCAGCTTTTCTCCTGCCGCTTTTTGCAAGCCTGATCCCATCAAATTCATTCCATAAAGGAACAGACCCAGCCCTGATGCCGCTGACAAAATAATTTTGCCGTACATAACCCCTCCAATGTTTTATATTCGTTGATATAGTATCATACACCAAGCAAATTATAAATAGTTTTTATCTTTTTGTCTACAAATATTTTTCGTATTTTTGTATGATCGAGATCGCAGCTCGGATGCCATCCACCGCCGCAGAGACGATCCCTCCGGCATAGCCTGCACCTTCTCCGCAAGGATACAGACCTCTTACATTCACCGATTCCAGATCCTCATTTCTCACGATACGGACCGGGGAAGATGTTCGGGTCTCCACACCCGTCAATATCGCATCTTCCATCGAAAATCCGGACAGTTTGCTCCCCATCGAAAGGATCGCTTCCGAGAGCGAGTGATAAATATGCTCCGGATAGATCGTATCTAATCGTGCAAAACGATAACCCGGTCTATAGCTTGGAATGACTTCACCGATCTGTTTTGTCATTCGACGCGCTAAATAGTCACCGACGCGCTGGACCGGCGCAAAATAATCTTCTCCCCCCATCCGAAACGCCTTATGCTCGATCTCCTCTTGAAATTCCATCGCTGACAGAGGATCTTCTCCAAAATCCTCCGGTGACACGGAACACAAGATCGCACTGTTAGCATTCTGAAGATCTCGTGCATGATAACTCATTCCATTGACGACCACCTGATCTACCTCCGATGAAGAAGCTATCACTCTGCCGCCCGGACACATACAAAAAGTATAGCAACCTCTTCCATTGCTCGACATATGCGTCAAATGATATTCGGAGGCCTTTAGTTTCGGATGATCAAAATTCTCCTTAAACTGCGCCTTATCGATCAAAAGCTGTGGATGTTCGATCCGAAACCCTACTGCAAAAGGTTTCTTTCGAAGCTCTACGCCCTTTTGGTATAACAGTCGAAAGGTCTCTCGGGAACTATGTCCGATCGCTAAGATCAAAACATCCGTTTCGATCGAATTACCATCGACAGTGATCTGATGCACTCCATCATCTTTTATAGAAATATCTTCCAACTTGGCATTAAAACGGATCTCTCCGCCTAAACGAATGATCTCCTGCCGAATATTTTTTACAACGCCCACCAAGATATCTGTCCCGATATGAGGTTTGTTGACATACAGGATCTCATCCGGTGCACCGAAGCGTTGAAGGGTTCTGAGGACTTCTCTCGCATTGGGATCCTTGATCCTTGTCGTAAGCTTCCCATCGGAAAAAGCTCCCGCACCGCCTTCGCCGAATTGAACATTGGAGCTTGTGTTCAGCACTCCTTTTTCCCAAAAAAGCTCGACCTCTTTTGTGCGTCGGTCCACATCGCTTCCCTGTTCAAAAACGATCGGTGCATATCCATTTTTGGCAAGTTCCAGTGCCGCAAAGATCCCTGCAGGCCCAAAGCCGATCACTACAGGCCTTGCACTCATCTTCTGATCTCCATAAACCATTCTTTGTTCCGTTGTCGGCGTCACGACAGAATAAGGGATCCTTGATCTTGAAAGAACTTGAGACTTGTCGATGTCCAGCTCGACCGTGTACACAAAAATAATGCCCCGTCTCGCGTCGATCGACTCTTTTACGATCCTGTAGGCATGATCCTTTCCTGTCAGTTTTTTAATTGTCTTTGAAATGACCGTTTCTTTTTCTTCATTCAGCGAAACCTTTATATTTGGGATCTGTATCATATTACTCCTTCACCACTTTATATTTATGATCTTTGAAATGCGCAGGCAAGACGATTTCTTGTAAGATCGCCTTTCTGAGCTCTTTTGGGTCGATCTCTTTTTTTGCGCTATGTATCAAAACCAAGATCATCGGCTGTAGCCTTTCATCGATCGCATCGATCAAAAACACCGATAATTTCGCTTCCGCTTCCGAAATATTCAATTCATCGTTCTCATCAAATAGTAAAAACTCATACGCATTTTGATAGGGGCATACTTCTTCAAGTAATATCATTTGACCTCCTGAATATCCTCCAGCTCTTTGAGCGAAAGACTTTTTGGAATCTGTATATCTCTCGATCGCACGACCTCCGTCTTCACATCAAAATCCTTCTCTAAAGACAGCACAAATACACTTTCCTCCGAGAAAAAGCGATGCAATTTCTTTTCATTCCCGAGCACCTTGATCTCATAAGGCGGTGTGATCGGTACATTGTTGATATTGATATGATTTCCTGCCAGTACGATCCCCGTATTGTGTAAGATAAGCTGGTTGTTGATCGCTACGATCTCCCCGCCTTTGCGCTTAGAGAGATTGACGAGTTTGAGCAGGATTCTGTTGGAGTCAAATGCAAAGGCAATATTTTTATCCGGATCATTCGATGTGATCGTCAGAATGATCCCTTCTCCTTCAATATATTCCTGCCCCAAGATCATACGGAATTCCTGATACGCCTTATACTCTTCCTCGGATAACAGATCCGTTCCTACATTTGTCTTTTTTTCAAGATTCCTATATTCTTTGGTAAGCGAAGAAAGTTTTTCCTCATCTTTCTGGAGCTCCAGCTTTTCATTCGTAACACGTGAGATGATCTCTCTCGAGAGATGCACTTTGGGATCATTATAGATCGGTGTATTCAGCAATATAACAAAGCTTGAGCCCAAAATAAGAGAGAGTAAAAAGCTGATAACCAAGAATACTTTTTTGTTTTCTTTCATCGCTTTCGCCTCCCTCTTCTTTTAATCTACTGTGATCTCAAAACCATTTTCCAAATAGATGGATCCCAGTTTTTCCCAGATCTCATCGCCCCCCGTTTTCTTCAAGGAGCTTATCATAAAGATCTCCGTTTTATCCACACCCAGCACTTCCGAGATCAGTTTGATCGACTGATTTTGCTGCCCCCTCGTCAGCTTATCCGACTTCGTTGCAATGACCGAAAGAGGGATGTTGTGATAGCGGATATATTCTACCATCGTGATATCATCGTCCTTAGGCTTATGCCGAATATCCACCAATACAAAAACATGGATCAAGTCTTTGCAGTAAACGAAATAATCTTCCATCACCTTGCCCCAGGATGCTTTTTCTTCTTTCGAAAGCTTTGCATAACCATACCCCGGAAGATCGACCAAATAAAATTCTTCGTTGATCTTAAAAAAATTGATCGTTCTTGTTTTTCCGGGTGTCTGGGATACCCTTGCCATATTCTTTCGATTGAGCAAGGTATTTATCAAAGAAGATTTGCCGACATTGGATCGCCCGACAAAAGCTACCTGTGGCAGATCCTGAGGATACTGTTCCTTACGAACCGCACTCATATTCATTTGAACATCACGAATTTTCATTACTTCACCTTTTTATCCAATGCGACCTTCAGCACCTGAGTCATATCGGATACAAAATGGAATTTGATCTTGTCCTTTACTTCATCCGGGATCTCATCGTAGTCCGGCTTGTTATCATCAGGTAAAAGGATCGTCGTGATCCCTGCACGATATGCTGCAAGGACTTTTTCCTTGATCCCTCCGACAGGAAGGACCTTTCCTCTCAATGTGATCTCCCCTGTCATCGCAACAGAAGATTTTACAGGAATATTGCTGAGTGCAGAAAGCACCGCAGTCGCCAAGGTGATCCCCGCTGACGGTCCGTCTTTAGGGATCGCTCCTTCCGGAATGTGAACATGGATATCCTTATTTTTATAAAAATCCGGATCGATCTT
Source organism: Peptostreptococcaceae bacterium (assembly GCA_030532705.1). Taxonomy (GTDB): domain Bacteria; phylum Bacillota; class Clostridia; order Peptostreptococcales; family Filifactoraceae; genus JAUNKE01. The sequence goes on along the minus strand of JAUNKR010000021.1, from coordinate 4,503 downwards.
GTAGCTTTTTGCGATCGTTCGGATATAGGTGATCGCCGCTCTGGCAGACTCTTTCATCACATCGCCGAGCTTTCCGGTCAATTCCACCTTACCGCCACCGTCCATAACGGATACTTCGATGCTGAGCGTTTCTCCGCCTACCTGAGTCCATGCCATCCCTGTCGCTTCTCCGACTCGACTTTCGCCCACTTTCGCATCGTTGCGCTTGATCTCTTTGCCCAAAAACTCCTTGATATCTTTGATACGGATCTGCTGTGATTTCAGCTTTGGATTTTTGACCTTCTTGACAGCGACCTTTCGAGCGACTTTACCGATCTGTCGCTCCAGTCGTCGAACACCGGATTCTCTGGTGTAATTGTTGATGATATACTTGATCACATTGTCATCGATCTTCAAAAATCCTTTTGACAGTCCATTTTCTTTTTCTTGTTTTACGACCAGATATCGCTTAGCGATCTCCAGTTTTTCAAGCTCCGTATATCCGGAGATCTCGATCAGATCCATCCGATCCAGCAATGGCGCCGGGATCGTTGAGATACTGTTGGCTGTCGTGATGAATACCACCTGCGACAGATCAAACGGGACTTCCAGATAATGATCTACAAATTCCTTATTTTGCTCCGGATCCAAAACCTCCAGCATCGCTGAAGCCGGATCTCCTCTAAAGTCCGATGCCATCTTATCGATCTCATCAAAAAGGAATACCGGATTGTTCACCCCGACTTCTTTGATCGAGTTGATGATCCTTCCCGGTATCGCTCCGATATAGGTCCTTCGATGCCCGCGGATCTCCGCCTCATCTCGTAGTCCGCCCAATGATAAACGAACGAATTTTCGATTCATCGCATTAGCGATCGAGCGCGCGATCGATGTTTTACCCACTCCCGGAGGTCCTAAAAGACAGATGATCGGGGCCTTCATATTCTCGCTAAGCTGTCTTACCGCTAGGAATTCTACGATCCTTTCCTTGACTTTTTCAAGCCCGAAGTGCTCATCTTCCAAGATCTCGATCGACTTGTTCAGATCATTGTTATCTTCGGTAGCAGTATGCCATGGCAGATCAAGGATCGTCTCGATATAAGTCCTGGTCACCACTGCCTCTGCCGAGGATGAACTCATACGAGCCAACTTATCGATCTCCTTGCTGATCTTTTTTGTGATCGTTTCGGATAATTTCAGTTCATTGAGCTTTTCTCTGAACTTATCGATCTCGTCTGTCAAGGATTCATCTTCTCCAAGCTCTTTTTGGATCGCTTTGATCTGCTCTCGAAGATAATAATCCTTTTGTTGCTTCGATACCTGTTTATTTACACGACGTTCTACACGCTTTTTGATCTCCTGCGTTGCAAGTTCTTCCTTGATCGCAAGATAGATGATATTGAGTCTCTTTTCAATGTCGAGCTGTTCCAGCAATGCTTGGATCACATCCGGCTTCAGCCCGATATAGCTTGCGATGGTGTCGGAAAAGATCTTCGGATCTTCCAGGTCGACACCCAGATCAAAAAATTCCTGCGAATTTTTGCCGCTTTCTTTCATCAGCTCTTCAAATGCTTCCACAACGATATCCATCAAAGCCGAAACATTTTTTTCATTCTTGATGGGCTTATCCATGATATGCTCGATCTCTGCTTGGAAGAACGGTTCTGTTTCAGTAAGCCCAACGATCTTTCCTCTTCCCAGACCTTCTACCAAAACACGAATATTATTGCCCGGAACCTTCAAGGTCTGTTTGATCTTACAGATCGTTCCGATCTTGTAAAAGTCTTCTTCTATTGGAAATTCAATATCGATGTTCTTCTGTGTAGTCAAAAAGATCAGCTGTTCCTTCTCCATCGCATATTCCAATGCCATCAAAGATTTTTCCCGCCCCACTTCAAAATGAGTGATCGTGGATGGAAAAACAGACATTCCTCTCAGTGCTATGACCGGCAATGAAATGTATTTTTTTGTTTCTTTCTTATTCATATACGACCTTTCCAATATATTTGAGCATCCTTGCAAAATTGCTCAGAAAAATATAAACCGTCATAAACGGTTTATATTTTACATATTATGCCGTTACCTGTGGCATATCTTCTACTTTTTTCTCTTTTATAAGTTTCGGCTCTGAGTTCTGTTCAATATTCTCTTTCGTAATGATGACCTTTTTGATCTCATCGCTCGAAGGAGTTTCAAACATCGCATCCAGCATCACATTTTCAAGAATACTGCGCAATCCTCTTGCTCCGGTTTTCTTCTGCAATGCCTTCTCCGCGATCGCACTCAGTGCATCATCTTCCACGACAAGCTCCACGCCGTCGATATCAAACAATTTTTGATATTGTTTGATCAAAGCGTTTTTCGGCTCTGTCAAGATGCGGATCAGCGCCTCTACATCCAATTGCTTAAGCGACACAACGATCGGCACTCGGCTGACAAACTCAGGGATCAGACCATATTTGATCAAATCTTCGGTCTCGACCTTCTCAAGCATATTCTGCCCTTTCATTTCTTTATCCGAAATGATCTCCGCTCCAAATCCCATGCTCTTGTTTCCGATACGGCGCTTGATAATATCTTCCATACCGTCAAACGCTCCTCCCAAGATGAAGAGGATATTCGTCGTATCGATCTGCAAAAATTCCTGATGCGGATGCTTACGTCCCCCTTGCGGCGGAACATTCGCCTTCGTTGACTCAATGATCTTTAGAAGTGCCTGTTGCACTCCTTCTCCGGATACGTCTCGAGTGATCGATGTATTTTCGGATTTTCTTGCGATCTTGTCGATCTCGTCGATATAAATGATCCCGCGCTGAGCTTTCTCGATATCAAAATTTGCAGCCTGGATCAGTTTGAGAAGGATATTTTCAACATCCTCCCCAACATATCCCGCCTCCGTCAATGCGGTTGCATCAGCGATCGCAAACGGAACATTCAGGATATTCGCCATTGTCTGCGCAAGCAAAGTTTTTCCCGATCCGGTCGGTCCAAGCAAAAGCACATTACTCTTTTGCAGTTCCGTTTCTCCCGGAACCACCTTTGCATTGATCCGCTTATAGTGATTGTACACCGCTACCGCCAGCGTCTTTTTTGCCTCATCCTGACCAATGACATACTGGTCGAGGATCTTTTTCATTTCCTTCGGTTTCAGCAAGACCATCTCATCGGAAGAAGATTCATTTTCCATCTCCTCATTGATGATCGTCTCACACAAGCTTACACATTCGTTACAAATGTATATATCATTAGGTCCTGCGATCAAACGCTTGACCTGATCTTGAGTTTTTCCACAAAATGAACATTTTACTGAAAATCTCTCGTCATTTTTCATTTGATAAAATCTCCTTTATTTTGAACGCCTCTCCATGATGGCATCCACCAATCCATACGCCTTCGCTTCCTCTGCGTCAAGAAAATTATCTCGCTCTGTGTCAAGCTCGATCTTTTCAATAGGCTGACCAGTTCTTTCCGCCAATATCTTGTTCAGCTTTTCTCTCGCTCTCAAAATATATTCTGCATGAATCTTAATATCGGTCGCTTGACCTTTTGCTCCACCAAGAGGCTGATGGATCATTACCGTAGAATTCGGCAAAGCATATCGCTTCCCTTTTGCTCCCGATGCCAGAAGGACTGCTCCCATCGAAGCTGCCATTCCTACACAGATCGTCGATACATCCGGACGGATCAACTGCATCGTATCATAGATCGCCATCCCTGCTGTGATCGAGCCTCCCGGACTGTTGATATAGAAATAGATATCCTTATCCGGATCTTCCGCTTCCAAAAACAGCATCTGCGCCACAACCAAAGAAGCCGTTACATCATTGACCTCATCGCTCAAAAAAACGATACGATCCTTCAAGAGTCTTGAATATATATCATAACTTCTTTCCCCGCGTCCGGTCTGTTCTACGACCACTGGTACATAAGCCATAATTACCTCCTATTTACTCAAAATACAGTAGGTCCGCTACTGTATTCTGTTCTTGCATTATATTAATTTACTGTTATCCAATAGAAAATCTACCGTTTTTCTTGAAACGATCGACTGTGTCAAACCGGTATCCGCAGACTTGAAGATCTCTTTGATCTTATCCACTTCCATCTTATACATATCCGCCATCTTTTGATATTCTTCATTCAGATCATCCTCAGAGGCTGAAATATTTTCCAGTTTAGCAACTTCTTCGATCGCAAGACCCATCTTCACTCTCTTCTCCGCATCCGGTTTCATACTTTCGGCAAGTTGATCTTTTGTCATTCCGGAATAGTTGAAGTAAGAGTCGATGTCCAGTCCTTGATATCTCAGATTTTGTTCAAAATCTCTAAACATCGCATTGATCTCATTATCGATCATCACATGAGGGATCTCAACTTCTGCGATATCCGCCAATTTTTCAACAACTTCATTTTTCATTGCATTTTGAGCATACTCCGCCTTCTTATCCTTTAGATTTTCAGCAATGCTCTTCTTTAGTTCATCTACTGTTTCAAATTCTGTTGCTTCCGTAACAAAGTCATCAT
>JAUNKR010000020.1 GCA_030532705.1 Peptostreptococcaceae bacterium | reverse complement strand
AGTTCAAATAAACATCACAAAAGCCGCTGGTTCAGCGGCTTTTGATTTACTGTTTTCTATTTCCAAACTTTATTTTGTCAAACCGTCCCACTTGCTATTGCAATTCAGGTTTGCTATCGCATTACAACTATTTACTATTTACTTTTACTTCTTACTCTATTTCGTCCGACCTATTTTTCGTTCATCGACTCGATGATCGCATCTGCCAATCCATCCAGATCATGCTCATTTTCTTTTGTCAACGAAGAGTTTACCGTCACTCTGTCTCCGACAAGATTCATCATCTTAAGCTCTTTGTCTACAAACTCCGTCATCAGATCACCGGATTTTACTGCCCAGGATCCGTTTTCTATGATCGCGATCGTTCTCTTTTGAAGGTTGAGCGCTTTCATATCGTCCAGGAAGCTCTTCATCACCGGATAGATGCCCAAGTTGTAAGTTACGGATGCCAATACGATATGGCTCACGCGGAATGCTTCGGAGATCAGATACGATACATGCGTATTGGATACATCATACATCGTTACATTGGTCATTCCTCTTTCCACAAGCTTTGTTGCCAACGCCTGCGCAGCAGTTTCGGTATTGCCGTACATCGATGCGTATGCGATCATGACGCCTTTTTCTTCCGGCTCATAACGGCTCCATTTGTCATGCTTATCGATGAAGTATTCGAAGTTGTTTCTCCAAACCGGTCCATGCAATGGGCAGATCATCTTGATCTCGAGTCCGCTTGCTTTTTTGAGCAGCTTTTGCACAAAAGGACCATACTTTCCAACGATATTCGTATAATATCTTCTCGCATCGTCGATCCAGTCACGGTCAAAGTTCACTTCATCATTGAACATTTTTCCATCGAGTGCTCCGAACGAACCGAAAGCATCCGCAGAGAATAATACCTTATCTTTTGTATCGTAGCTTACCATCGCTTCCGGCCAGTGTACCATCGGCGCTTCCACGAAGACGAACTCATGCTTTCCGAAGGATAGCTTGTCACCTTCCTGAACCTGGATCTTACGATCTTCTACATCAAATCCGAATTGGTGCATCAACATGAATGCTTTCTCGGTGCTGACGATCTTTACATTCGGGTAGCGCAAAAGAACTTCTTCCATCGATGCCGCATGATCCGGCTCCATGTGGTTGATCACCAGATAGTCCAGATCTCTTCCATCGAGCACCGCTGCCAGATTTTCTAAGAACTGACGGCATACGGACCAATCTACCGTATCGAATACGACTGTTTTTTCATCGAGCAGGACATAGGAGTTGTAAGATACTCCACGTGGGATCGGATGGATATTTTCAAATAAAGCTAAACGGTGATCATTCGCTCCGATCCAGTACAGATCATCGGTTAGTTTTCTTACACAGTACATAGTTATCTTTCCTTTCACTTCGTCAGAACATCGTCCGACGGCTTATTTTCTATGATATGGCTATCGCCGATTTTTACGATTCGATAAATTCGTCCTTCGCAGAACCGCAATCCGGACAGATCCACTCTTCAGGCAACTTGTCGAAGGTCGTTACCGGATAGATCTCATTTTCAACATCTCCGACCTCCGGATCATACTCGTAACCGCAACCTGTACATACGAAGCTCTTATGCTTCGGCTCTTCCTTCTTCGGTCTGGATCGCTTGATCTTCTTCGCAGGCGGTGCCGGCTTTTTCTCTTCGCCGTTATCCAACGCTTTTGCAAGAAGCGGCATGATCTCAAGCACATCTCCTACGATACCGTAGTCACAGTTTTTGAAGATCGGCGCATTGCCATTGGTATTGATCGCTACGATGGTCGATGCATCCTTGATCCCTTTCAAATGCTGTCCCGCTCCCGAGATACCGCAAGCGATATATAGGTTGCCCTTGAATTTTTGTCCCGACATGCCGACATAGCGGTTGATCGGCAAGTATCTCAAAGTCTCTGCGACCGGTCTTGAAGATCCCACTGCCGCACCGGCTTGTTTTGCCAATTCGTATGCCAAAGCCATATTCTTCTCTTCGCCGATCCCTTTTCCGACGCTGACGACGCGATCCGCCATATTGATCGGTGTATCGACATCGATCCCTACGGTAAAGTCGTATCCGTCTTTCTTCAAAGCTTCTACCAGCGCATTGACCTTGTCTTGAGTAGATCCGTCTTTGAAGATCATCTTCTTGCGCTCTCCGGTGATCGCACCCTTCTTCTTCGGCGCCTTGCCTTCGGTCTTCTTCGGTTTTCCGATCAGATGTGCAGCGATAACGACGCGCTGGATCTCATTGGTTCCTTCATAGATCGTTGTGATCTTCGCATCACGATAAGCACGCTCGACATCCATCCCCTTCATATAGCCGGATCCGCCATGTAGCTGAAGGGCATCGTTGACGATCTCAAGGCATCGGTCGGATGCATACTGCTTCGCCATTGCGGACTCCAATCCGTAAGGCACGCCGCTGTCTTTAAGGCTCGCCGCGCTGTAGATCAGCAAGCGGGATGTTCTAAGATGCGTTGCCATATCGGCAAGTTTGAACGCTACCGCCTGGTTTGCCGCAATCGGCTTTCCGAATTGAACACGCTCTTTGGTATATTCAAGCGCCGCTTCATAAGCACCTTGTGCGATACCCAGTGCCTGAGCCGCGATACCGATACGTCCGCCGTCCAGCGTTCCCATCGCGATCTTAAATCCTTCGCCCTCTTTTCCAAGAAGGTTTTCTTTCGGTACTTTTACATTGTTGAAGATCAGCTCCGCCGTGATCGACGAACGGATCCCCATCTTGTCATAATGATCGCTGAATGTGAAGCCTTCCCATCCTTTTTCGACGATAAATGCCGAGATCCCTCTGGTCCCCTGCTCCGGATCCGTCGATGCAAAGACGATATAGGTGTCGGCAACGATCGCATTTGTGATAAAGATCTTGCCGCCGTTCAAAATATAATGGTCGCCGACGAGCTCCGCAGTCGTCTCCGTTCCGCCTGCATCGGATCCTGCATTTTCTTCCGTCAGACCGAATGCACCGATCTTTTCTCCGGTCGCGAGCGGCTTGAGATATTTCATCTTCTGCTCCTCGGTTCCGTAAGCGTAGATCGGGTATGCTCCCAGCGAAGTATGTGCCGACAGGATAACCCCTGTTCCTCCATCCACACGAGAAAGCTCCTCTACCGCGATCGCATAGCTGATATTATCTAATCCCGCTCCACCGTATTTCTTCGGGAACGGGATGCCCATCCATCCGTTTTTGCCTAATTTTTTTACTGCCTCATGCGGAAATTCACTGTTCTTGTCCAGCATAAACGCGATCGGTTTCACTTCCGCCTCCACAAACTCTCTTACTTTTGCGCGCAGTTCTTCATGTTTGTCCGTTGTTTGAAAAAGCATAATCATCCTCCTTTTTTGTTACATTCAAGTATTAAAACTTATTACTGATTAGTATAACATTCTGTGATTCAAACGTCAATGTAAGATAGTTTACTTTTTCATCTACCTACACTCTTTTACAAGTCATCTGTGAGTTGTTTGTAACCCATCTGTTGATCACTCTACGAAGAATAAGTTCTACCAGTATCTCGACACATCCGCGCAATAAAAAAAGACATGCCGTCATCGACATGTCCCATAAAAAATTATCGTTCTTCTCTAAAATACGGAACGGAGAGATCCTTCGGCGGTCGATCTTCCGGCTTGTCCTTACGCGTACTGATGATGATCACGAAGATCGTACAAAGATAAGGAAGCATATCGATCAGGTATTGTGAGATATGGATCCCCATCCCCTGCAATCGAAAGCCCAAGATATCCAGTCCCCCGAACAAAAAGGCGCCAAACATCGCCTTCAGCGGTTTCCAAGAAGCGAAGATCACCAGCGCCACCGCGATCCAGCCGCGGCCACCCGTGACATTGTCCTGCCACACCGGGATACTGACGAGCGACAGATAGGCTCCGCCAAGTCCCGCCAACGCACCGCCGAAGATCGTATGCACATATTTATAACGCTCGATATGGATCCCCGATGCATCCGCCGATGCCGCACTTTCTCCTATCGCGCGAAGATTGAGTCCCCATCGGGTCCTTTTGAAATAGAAGATCGTCAGCGCAACGAGCAGATAGCTGATATACACAAAGATATTCTGTTTGAAAAACACATCCCCAAGCACCGGCAGATCCTTGAGGATCGGGATCTCCATCGTCCGAAAGATCGCCCGCACGCTCTCCGGCGCGGACATCCCGACATAATTTTTGCCGACAAAGCTTGAAAAGCCCGTTCCGAAGATCGTCAGTGCAAGTCCGGTCACGACCTGATTTGCACGAAGCGTGATCGTAAGCAGTGCATAGATCGCAGCGCCGATCGCTCCGGCAAGCATCGCCCCAAACATCGCCAGCATCGCATTGCCGCTCTGATAGCCGGTCACAAAGCCGATCACCGCGCCCATGATCATCATCCCCTCGACGCCGAGGTTGAGATTGCCCGATTTTTCGGTATAGATCTCGCCAAGAGTAGCAAAGAGCAGCGGTGTTGCCGCACCGACAGCAGCCGCTAAGATCGGTATCAACATTATTTCGCCCTCCCCACTAATCGATATTTTATAAAGAATTCAGAACCTAGTACAAAGAACAGAATGATCCCTTGGATCATGCCCGCTACGGCAGATGGGATCTGCATCGACACCTGCACGAAACTTCCGCCTTGCAAAAGGATCGCAAAGGCGATCGACGTGATCACGATATACTGTGCCTTAAGCCCCGAGAGCCAGGTCGTGATGATCGCCGTATAGCCATAGCCGCCGGATAAAGTGTAGCTGAGCGTTTTTTCCATCGCGGATGCCTGGATCATGCCCACCAGACCGCACAGCCCGCCCGACAGCGTCAGCGCGAACAAGATGATGCCGTTGACATTCATCCCCGCATACTTTGCGGTATTGATACTCTCTCCGACGACCTCGATCTCATAGCCCTTCTTCGTATAGCGGATAAACACATACATCCACACCGCCAATGCGATCGCGATCATCCATCCGATATGCAGCCCGAGCAGATTCGGCAGGATCGCCTTCGGATCAAAGGTCGGGATCTTCGGAAATCCTGTCGCGGCGGGATCCTTCCATGGTCCGAACTGTAAAAACTGAACGATCTTGATCGCAACATAGTTCAGCATGAGCGTGAAGATCGTTTCATTCGTTCCCATCTTGACCTTAAAGACTGCGGGGATCAGTGCCCAGATACCGCCCATCAGGATCGCCGCAAGCGCCATCACGAGCAAGAGGATCGGTCGTGGCAGGTTATCCGCATAATTGAGTGCCACAAAGCTCGCTCCGAGCGCTCCCATGATGATCTGACCTTCGCCACCGATATTCCAGAATTTCATCTTAAATGCGACCAGGATCCCCAGCGAAGTGATGATCAGCGGCACCGCTTTGTTGATCGTTTCGTGCAAACGCATCTGCGTACCGATCGCCCCGAAAAACATTTCCGAAAAAACCTTGATCGGATCATAGCCGATCAGCGAGATAAAGATCCCCGTGAACAAAAGAGCTCCGACGATCGCAAGCGCACGAACGATGATCGCAAAGCGATTGCTGACATCTTCTCGTTTTATGATCTTGATCATCGTGCACCTCCTTTGTTCGTATCCTCCGATTTTTCTTTTGTATCTAAATTATTTTTCATTTGATCTTGATTTGAAATAGATCGATTTTCCAGACGGAATTTCTCCACATCCTCCATCGTTCCGCCTGCCATCAGGATCCCGACCTCTTCCTTGCTCGTCCGATCGGTATCGACGATGCCGGACACCATGCCGTCGTAAATAACGGCGATCCGATCACAGATCTCCAGAAGGATGTCCAGATCCTCTCCGATAAACAGCACCCCGACGCCTTTTTGCTTCTGCTCGTTGAGCAGATCATAGATCTTGTACGACGCACCGATGTCCAGACCGCGCACGGGATATGCGGTGATCAGAAGTTTCGGATTGGAGTCGATCTCCCGACCGAGCAATACCTTTTGGATATTTCCGCCCGACATCTTGCGCACGGGCTTATCCAGTCCCGGCGTGACGATCTCCAGTCGCTCCACGATCTCCTTCGCCTTCGGCACCATTTCCTTTTTATTGATAAATAAGCCTTTTTTCTTCTGATAGTCTTTGAGCATGATATTGTCCACGATATCCATCGAGCCGACGAGCCCCATCCCCAAGCGGTCTTCGGGGATAAATCCCATCCGAACCCCCAGATTGATGATCTCGCGCGGAGATTTGTCCACAATATTCTCGCCTTCAAAATAGATCCTGCCCGAATTGGTCTTCATCAGTCCGGCGATCGTCTCACAAAGCTCCTTCTGTCCACTACCGGCAAGTCCTGCGACACCCAGGATCTCTCCGCCGAATACCTCCAGCGATACATCTTTGAGCGCATAACGCTTATCCGAATCCAGCACCGTCACCTCATCCAGCTCCAGCATCGGCTTTTCCGAGCGAGTCGGTCCGGGCTTATCGATCGAAAGCTCCACCGCCTTGCCGACCATCATCTCGACGAGCTCCTTCGCCGTCGTCTTTGCCGTCTCCAGCGTCGCAATGCTCTGCCCCTTACGAAGAACGGTCACTCGATCGCTGATCTCCATCACCTCATTCATCTTGTGGGTGATGATGATGATCGAATTGCCCTGCTCTTTCATATTGCGCATGATCTTGAAGAGACGTTTGATCTCCTGCGGTGTCAGCACCGCTGTCGGCTCATCCATGATCAGGATCTTTGCCCCGCGATAAAGCACCTTGATGATCTCAAGGGTCTGCTTTTCACCGACGGACATATTATAGACCTTTTTGTTCGGATCGATGTCCAGACGATATTTATCCGAGATCGCGCGGATCTCCTTGCTGAGCGCCTTTCCGCGAATGATCGCCTTTCCTTTTTGTCCGAGGATGATATTCTCCTTTGCACTCAATACATCGATCAGCTTAAAATGCTGGTGGATCATCCCGATCCCGAGCTCTATCGGTTCACTAGGCGATTTGAACTCCTGCTTTTCCCCATAAATAAAAATAGAACCGCTGTCCGGGGAATAGATCCCCGACAGCATGTTCATCAATGTGCTCTTCCCCGCACCGTTCTCTCCGAGCAGTGCATGGATCTCGCCTTCATTTATAGTCAAATTGACATTTTCATTCGCCTTTATGCTCCCAAAGCTCTTAGAAATATCGATCATTTCTATTGCTTTTTGCATAAATCCTCCGTTACTTCGTTGTTCCGATAACGCCTTCAACAAGGAAGTCTGTTTCCCAGATCTTCGCACGGTCCGGCATCTCACCTTCCGCAAATACGATCTCGCCTGCCTGATTTTTTACCGGGCCGGCAAAGACATTGAACTCGCCCGCTTCGATCTTCGCCTTGACTTCATCGACCTTCGCCTGTGCTCCCTCCGGCGCATTCTCGGTCAACGGCAGTAGCTCGATATATCCATCCGCCATCGTTCCATAGTAGCTGGTCGGTGTCCAGGTTCCGTCCATGATCGCCTGAACGGTCTCAACATAGTACACACCATGATGCCAGATCGGTGCTGTCATAAATGCCTTCGGTGCTGCCTGATAGCTGTCGGAGCTGTATCCGATCGCAAAAGCGCCCTTCTCTTCCGCTGCGACCTGAGGTCCTGTCGTATCGCAATGCTGTGCCAAGACATCACATCCGCCTGCAAGAAGTGCATCCGCCGCTTCTTTTTCCTTTTGAGGATCATACCAGGAGTTTGTCCAAACCACCTGGACCGTCGCCTCCGGATTGACCGAACGTACACCCAATGTAAATGCGTTGATCGCGATGAAAAGCTCCGGCAATGGGAATGCTGCAACAAAACCGATCTTATTCGACTCGGTCTTCATCCCTGCTACGATACCCGAAAGATATCTCGCTTCTTCCATCGCACCAAAATAGTTTCCAAAGTTTTTATCATTCATCTTATAGCCCGAGAAATGAAGGAATTTTACATCCGGATATTCTCCCGCCAATTCTTCCAAAGCATCCATATAACCGAAGCTGTTCGCAAAGATCACCGTCGCTCCCTGATCGATCATCACCTTCGCGGAGTTCTTCACATCCTGTGTATTCTCAGGAACCGCTTCCTGATAGAAAGTCTGTACCTTGTCGCCAAGCTTTTCCTCAAGCTCCAAACGACCTTTGTCATGCGCCTGCGTAAATCCGCCGTCATTGACATGACCTATGTAAATAAAACCTACCTTGATCGGCTCCTGTGCATCGCCCCCTGTACTTCCCGTACTTCCGGAATCTCCTGTCGTATCCCCTGTTTTTCCTCCGCATCCGGTGGATGAGATCATCAGCATCATCGCCAACATTACTGCAAAAATCTTTTTCATTTCTTCTCCCTTCAAATACAAAAAACATTTGACTTCATTATATCTATTTCCCTCCAAAAAGTAAATAGATTTCGGCAAAAAACTTGTTCATTCGAACCAATGTATCAAGATATCGTTCGATTTATAAAGAATTATGCACAGCTATTCCGCGATATATCGTTCGGTTTTTGATAAAATATTCTGCGTCCGTACAAACGCATCGCTCCCCGTCCTTTCTCTTCCCTTGTCGATCGTTGCTTCTCATCCGTTCTCTTCCTTTGTTGTTTTTCGTTCTTCTTCGGATCGCTTTTCGGCTGTTGCTTGTATGCTCAAACGCCGGAGACTTCACCAAACACAAATAAACGCCCCCGGATCTTTCCAAAGCCCATCAACAACAAACTCCAATACTTGACACGCCCCCGATCTCCGAGATCCATTGACAGCGCGGACAGATTTTGATAGTATGGCTGTATTGAGTAAGGAGTTTTTATGAAATTTGTATTTGATATCGACGGTACGATCTGTTTTGATGGCGAAAACATCGCTATGCCCATCTATGAGATCTTACGCAAAGGCTCGGAGTATGGGCATGAAGTCATTTTTGCCTCCGGACGTGCCTATCGGGACTGTCTTCCCGTACTGAAAGATCCGCTCTCTTCCGGCTATATCGTCGGGCTGAACGGCGGAGCGGTGCATTACCGAAACAAAGTCTTACAGTATCGTGTCTTTCCGCATGACCTGTATCTCTTTGTCGCGGATTTTTGCCGAAAGAACAATATCCCTTATTTTATAGATGATGTGATGGACTATCATAGCTTCCGAAAAGAAGAGATGCCTTTTGCCGAATATGTCGATGCGCATCATCGTGCGAAAGAGCTTGCGCTGGATGAGATCGAAAATCCGATCAAAATGATCATCGCACTGAAAGACCATCTTGACAAAAGGGATGATCTCATCCGGCAGATCAAACGATGGGATGTGGATGCACTGTTTTTTGATCGCAGTGATCTTTTGTATATCCAGCCGAAAGGATGCTCCAAAGGGAGCACGCTCAAAGAGCTTTTTGGCGAATATATCTGCTTCGGCAATGATAAGAATGATATCTCGATGTTTGAGCATGCGATGTATGGCGTGCAGGTCGGCGATCTTTCGGATCTGCATCCTTACTCCCATGAGATCATTCCGCTGGATCAACATGTGATCGACAATCTATGCGCTTCCATCCAGGCACTGTATCAAAAATTTAGGACCTAAACCGAAGAATACGACAAAACACCGAGCCTCAAAGATCTATGATCTCCGAGATCGGTGTTTTATAATTTCTTGATGGATCATGAAAGCTTTTGTCGACCGATGGTGTCGATCGCTTTACACGGTGACTTTTTGATCGAAAACTTCGGCGTTTCCATCGATCCTCGTCGAATTTTCCACAGGCAGTCCTTGTTTTGTAATCTCCGGTCACTGCGTGGATCCCGCCCTCTCGTTTCGATGACTGTATCTTTGAGCGGATCGGCTGCACAGATCCTCACCGAGCGCTATCCGACCTTGATCGAAGCGATCTTTAGGTTCCGCAGAAGGTTCGATAGCCTTCCATCGATCGTTTTGGCAATTCCTGATATTTTTTGTGTTCTTCTACATATTCAAATGGCTTTTGCAATACCCGAAGCAGTTCCGAAAAAGGTGTCATCTCCTTCTCATACGCCGCTTGGAGCGCATCTTCCACACGAAAATTCCGCGGGATCACAAAAGGATTTGTCGCCATCATCATTTCGCAGCTCGCTTTGAGAGACTTCTTCTGCTCCCTGAGGCGATCCATCCAGCTCTTTTTCCACGTCGCAAAATCATCGTCCGCAAACAGAAGCTGTGTTCCCTCCAGATAGCTCCCGTCCTGTCCCCCGATCTCCAATGTCAGACGTACAAAAGTATTCGTAAAGTCCGCTCCCTTTTCATTCATCTTCATCAGCAATTCGTTGAACAGCTTCTCATCCTGCTCATGTTCAACAAAAAGCCCGAGCTTTTTGCGCATCCCGTTCACCCAAGCATCATGGAATACAAAAATATACTTTCGAATTTCTTCAGTCGCGATCTCCACTGCCTTCTCCTTATCTGTATCCAGGATCGGGATCAGCGTGTCCGCCAAACGCGCAAGATTCCACTGTCCGATACTTGTCTGATTATCATACATATATCGTCCGTATTTATCAATCGAGCTAAATACCGTCTGCGGATCATAAACATCCATAAAAGCACAAGGTCCATAATCGATCGTTTCACCCGAGACCGTCATATTATCCGTATTCATCACCCCATGGATAAACCCGACCAACTGCCATTGTGCGATCAAATTTGCCTGTCTTTGCACAATCTGCTCGAGCAGCAATCGATATTGAACTCGCTTATCCTTTGACACTTCAAGGATCTTCGGATAATGACGACGAATTGTATAGTCCGCAAGAGCTTCAATATCCGAGTTTTCTCCCATCGCCGCAAATTCAAAAGTTCCCACTCGAATATGGCTCGATGCCGTTCGACATAGCGCTGCACCCGGCAGGAGCCTTTCACGGCGTACATCCTCTCCCGTAAGAATAACTGCCAAACTTCTTGTCGTAGGGATCTTCAGCGCATACATCGCCTCACTGATCAAGTATTCTCGAAGCATCGGTCCCAATGTCGCTCTGCCGTCTCCGCCACGCGAAAAAACCGAGCGTCCATTCCCTTTGACCTGAATATCCATCAGATTACCGCTTGGTGTCTTCTGCTCCCCGATCAAAACCGCTCTGCCATCACCCAGCATCGTAAAATGACCATACTGATGGCCTGCATAGGCTTGGTTAATCAATTCCGCGCGAGGCGGCAATGAATTGGCACAAAGTAGCTCCGCCTTATCAACATCATCCAGAGCTCCTAAAACTTCCGCAAGTCCCAGCTCCTTTGCAAGTACCTCATTATATATCACAAGCTCCGGCTCCGGAAATTTGGACTTTCTGCCATTGGTATAAAATCTTTTCGGCAAAGATCGATAACTGCTCGACAGATCCCATCCCCTCTTCTTCGTCAAGCTCCACCTCCTGTTTCTTCTCCTCATCCGATCATCCGATCGTATGCTAAGATCAAAAATCTACATTGTTTGAATGCTCCATTTATACCCTAAAACCAAGACCCGCACCCAATAAATAAGAAAGTCTTTTGCATCTCCATCCCATTTTTTGACCTCTCATTCAAATGCTTCCCCCTCCATCTCAAAATCTCCGGCGCTGAATTTGCCCGATGTGATCCTCGATCCTCAAACGACAAGTTCGGCGGACACTTCCGCGTCAAAAAATCGAGTGATTGACTCGATCCATCTTCTTACGCATCATTCCACAAAAAGTCCAAATTCTTGAACTTATATAGTACAAATGTAAAAACAATGTGGCGATTTCGTATTTATTTTATTATTTACATTCCTCTCGCCCATTCTTTGTGATAAAGTAATCTAAATCATTGTTAGAGTACAAGGAGATCGATATGAAGAAAAAACTACTACCTATCATTGCATTGGCAGTTGCATCATCGATGCTTTTCACCGCTTGTGCAAAGCAGCAGAGCGACTCATCTAACGGCGGCTCAACACCTGCACCGAATAATTCATCAGAGCAACAAAAACCGGCAGAAGATCAATCGAAAGATCAGCCAAAAGATCAAATGAACGAAAACGATTTCCTCAAAAAATTCATCGAGCAAAATAAGACCCTTCAATCCGTTCGATTGAATTTGGACGGAGACTATGACTTTTTTGGCGAAGAGTCTCAAATCAAGATCGAAGGACTTTTCGAATATGACCCTGAAAGCAGAGAAAACAGCGCTTACTATATCGCACAACTCATTCAAACACCTGAGCAAAGTGCAGGGCTGGAAACCGTATATCAACGTCCGGGTCCTTCTTATGCTCGGATGAAAGATGGAGCATGGGCGACAAATGATGTGAACGAGGATCGGATCGACTATCTTGGCTTTGTCGATATCCTGCAAAAGATCCTGCTTGAAGAAAAATATGAGTTTAGAGAAAATGATGACAGCTACGAGATATCCGTAAAAGACAAAGATTTTGATCTGCTAAGGACCTTCAAAGGTGAGCTTAATTTCACACTGAAAGACATCGATCCGAAAGTGATCGACAAGTCCGTTGTCTATGTGATCGATAAAGAAAGCTTCTATATTGAAGAGATCATCATCAAAATGGATCATGAAACTGCAGATAAAAAGAAATTAAAAGCATATACAAGACTTACGATGTCCGACCACAATGAAGTGGATGACAAAGAGATCGCAGAGATCTATAAAAGCATAACGAAATAAATATTTGATCTGCTGTTCAGATTTTATGAGCGAGCGGATTCCTCTCATTTTATTTGATATGCTCCTTTTGATCAAGGAGCTCTCCTCCCTTCCTTAAATATAAAAGAGGCTTGCCCCACCAAGAGAAAAAGCACGCTCAAATCCGGCGTGCTTTTTGTTTTATCGATCAAATTTTTGGGTTTATAGATATTCTAAGCTCTTTTTAGATCCTACACCTACAGACTCCAAAGAATACGTCGGGCCTTTCGATACATTTTGGGTCATATTCTCTGTCCGGTTCATTTTTGAACATCCATAGTCGAAGGATGTTTAGATGATTGTGTGCTTTTAATATGCTCTTGCAAAATAAGCCAATCGCTTCGCCGGCTTACCGCAGTTTACGCAAACATCCGATACCTGCTCTGTATCATGGAATGGGAAGCATCGAAGTGTCGCTGCAGTTTCCGCCTTGATCTCTTCCTCACATTCTTCGCACTCGCAATGCATCGCACGGATAAAGCCCGGATTTTCTACCAATGCCTTTTTGAATTCGCCCATATTATGCACTGTCGTCGTTCTGGACTCACGATGAGCTTTCGCTTTTTCAAACAGATTTTTTTGGATCTCTTCCATCAATGCATTGAGTTTTTCTGCCAATCCTTCGATCGCTACCTGCTCTTTTTCAAGCGTATCACGTCGAACGATCGTTACTTGACCATGCTCAAGATCTCTTGGTCCGACTTCGACACGAACCGGAATACCGAGCATCTCCACCTCATTGAATTTATAGCCCGGAGATTTTTCAGTACTGTCATCCATATCGACTCTCAAGGTCTTTTTCAGTTCATCATAGATCGCATTCGCTTTTTCCATCACGCCCTCTTTGTTCTGCTGGATCGGAATGATGCGTACCTGAGTCGGTGCCATTCTTGGCGGAACGACTAAGCCGCGGTTATCGGAATGCACCATGATCAGTCCCCCGATCAAACGAGTCGAAATTCCCCATGAAGTATGGTATGGATGGCTCAAGCCGCCGTTTCGATCCTGGAACTCGATGCCGAAAGCCTTTGTAAAATGCTGCGCTAAGAAATGACTTGTTCCGGATTGAAGCGCTTTTCCGTCATGCATCAATGCCTCGATCGTATAAGTGTCCTGCGCTCCCGCAAAACGCTCACGAACCGATTTTTGACCCTTCACGACAGGGATCGCCATCAAATCTTCCGCGACCTCCGCATAAATATCCAGCATCTGCAATGTTTCTGCAACCGCTTCCTCCGATGTCTCATGCAAAGTATGCCCCTCCTGCCACAAGAACTCCGATGTTCTTAGGAAAGGACGTGTCGATTTCTCCCAACGTACAACGGAACACCACTGATTATACAGATAAGGAAGATCACGATAAGATCTCAGCCATTTTTTATACATTTCACAGATGATGGTCTCCGATGTCGGACGCACAACCAAACGCTCCGCCAAACGCTCACGACCCGCATGAGTGACCCATGCGACCTCCGGCGCAAAGCCCTCAACATGCTCCGCCTCTTTCATCAAAAGGCTCTCCGGGATCAGCAAAGGGAAGTAGCAGTTCTTGTGTCCGGTCTCCTTAAATCTTCTGTCCGCAAAATTTTGGATACTCTCCCAAAGCGCATAGCCATAAGGCTTGATGACCATAAAGCCCTTTACCGGAGAATAGTCCACGAGATCCGCTTTCGTAATGATATCCGTGTACCATTGCGCAAAATCATCTTCCATATTGGTGATCTCTTTTACAAATTGTTGTTCTTTCTTCTTTGACATAAAACCCTCCTCATTCGTCTTACATTGCGAAGTCACTTGATGAGCGATCGATCGATCCATCCATACACCCTTTATACGAAAAATCATCTACGATAAGCTGTACTTTTCTGCAATTCGAGATCTAGAGCCTTCCGAGCGATCCATGTTTCATTTTTGGTTGAGATGGGCAAAACAAGCTCTTGAAAGTCCTTTCGGTGATCGGTCTTTATAGATCGAGATGGATCCTATCCGCTACCAAAATTTTACAAAACCCCTTTGGCTACAAAAAAATCCTGTTGCCTCATATAGAGGCGACAGGATCGCGGTACCACTCTAATTATTCCGATAACGGAATATCTCAACAGGCTATAACGCGCCCAAACGTGATCTCTCATTGCTCCAAAGCAGGACATATTTCTTTGAACAAAAGGTTTTCAGCTTCCCCTTCTCTCTGTGTGTTCATTTGCAAAATATGGATCTTTTTCCTCGCAACCATTATATTTCTAAATTATAGCCAAATATCCCTGTTTTGTCCAGTAGTTTTTGTTATTTCGCCAAGAAATCCCCCCTGTTTCCACCAAAGATAAAACCCTTTCACCATAACTCCCCACATACAAAAAGAGGACGCACTCCCATCCTCTTTCTTGATCACAAATCTGCAATTGATAAAACTTTATATCGTAATCTTCTGCTTATCTATCTTTGGATCCTGCCAGATCGTTTCATTGACATCTATATAAATACAACAATTTTTTGTCCATTATAGTCTAAAATATCGACCGGAGCCCCATAGGTCTCTTCCATCAATTCTTTACAAAAAACTTCCTGTGCATTTCCCCTAGCAAGAACTTTCCCCTCTTTCATCACAACAAAGCTGTCGCAGTATTTAGAGGCCGCGCTCAAATCATGTAATGCGATCAGAATACCGATCCTATTCGTCTTGGCGATCTGATTCAACAAACGCAAAGTCACATTCTTGTATTTGAAGTCCAGATTACTCGTCGGTTCGTCCAAAATAATGATCTTCGGCTTTTGAGCAAAAGCTTTTGCAATAAGAACTCTCTGACGCTCCCCACCGCTCATCTTTCGCATATCTTTGAATGCTAATTCTTCCAGCTCAAAAAGTTCAATGATCTGAGCGGTCTCTTCTCGAAGCTTTTTTGCATTTCCCTGCATCGCTCCCACTTTGATCCCCGACATCACAAAGTCAAAAGCGGTGATCGGAAAAATAATATTCATAAACTGAGGCACATACGAAATATACTTTGCCCGTTCTTTACCCGAAATTTTATGAAGATCCACTTGATCGATCCGGCAAACTCCCTGTTGGCTCTTTACCAGCGCAAGAATATTTTTAAACAAAGTGGATTTTCCGGTTCCATTTGCTCCTAAAAGTCCGACCACTTCACCTTCTTGCACCTCTAAAGAAATGTCTTCCAGCGTTTTCTTATTTTCGTAACTAAAATGTATATTTTTTACTTCCAGCATTTCATCCCTCTTTTGATCCCGCTATGCTCTTTGGTTCCCAAAAACAACTTGATGTATGAAGATCGGCACTCCGATAAACGAAATGATGACTCCTACCGGAATGATCACCGGAGAAAGGATCGTCCTTCCCAAAGTATCTCCTATCAACACCAATAAGGCTCCGACAATTCCTGATATCGGAAGAAAAATACGATAGTCATTCCCGACCAAAGTTCTCGCGATATGTGGCGCAGCCAATCCCACAAAGCCGATGATCCCTGTGAATGAGATGATCGCCGCGGTCGTTATAACGGAAAAAAGAGTACCGATCGCACGAGTTTTGTTCGGATCAATCCCCATCGTTTTTGAAATATCATCGTCCATGATCGAAAGGATCGTGAGCGGATGATTGATCCTAAGTAACATCACAAAGGAGATCATCGTCACAATGGATGTGATTTTGATCTGATCCCACTGCGCTCCATTTAGAGAACCAAAACTCCAGGCTACCACTTGAGCCAATTTTGCATCATTCGCTGTAAACTGGATCGCCGTTGACATCGCTTGAAAGAGATAATTCATCGAGATCCCTGTCAAGATCAGCGAGGTGGAATTCAGTCCAACTTTATACGCGATCGCGAATATAAATATGGCGCAAAGGATCGCAACCGTGAACGCATTTAACACGATCCCCCATTTGCTGCTTCCAAAAAAACCGATGCCATACACGATCGTTAACGCCGCCCCAAAAGCCGCTGCACTCGATACGCCGATCGTAAATGGACTTACCAGTGGATTTCTTGCGATCCCTTGCATAACAGATCCGGAAAAAGCAAGCCCGAATCCTGCAAGGACCGCCAGTATCGTTCGTGGTAAGCGTAGGTGAAGTATCACTTTATCCGTCTGAGTGCTGATCGCCTCTCCTTTGATCAGTTTTACCAGAACCGAAAAAACGGATCCGATATCCGAATCCGTAACTCCGATCGAAGTGCAGAAAAGGATCGCCGCCAACAAAACAGCGAGAAGGATCAAGCCCAGCTTGACCTTCTCTGCTACCTGCTTCTTATGAGTTTTTAATAAAGCTTCTTTGCTCATTTATTTTAGATCCTCAGCAGTATAGAAATGTCCTTCGATTTTCTTAAATCCTTGGAAATCCTCCATCCATGCTCTGAACACCTCATCCGGATCAAGCTCAGGCAACTGCTCAGGATACATCCATTTAGCCGCATACATCGTTCCTACCAATTTACCTGCGCCACCTTGTCCAAACTGAGTCATAAAGAATACTTGACCGTTTTTTACCGCATCCAGATCTTCCCAGCCCGGACGAGCGATCATCGATTTATAAATTTCTTGGAAATACTCTTTACTTGGTGGAGTATATACTCCTGCGCCGGAAAGTGAAGGGTCTGTCACAAGTTTGATGATCACATCCGGATTACGTTTTATCACTTCTTCCGGATCGACCTCTGCGCTTGAGAAATTTTTATAGTCATCTGCGAAAATGTTCTTACCGTTTGCATATTCGATGATCTCATTATATCCACTTCCAGGGAAGGTAGTTTTAAGCTCTGTAGTAGTCTCAAAATACACTGTTTTCTTTTCTTCCGGTTTTACATTTTCATTGATATACTTCAATTTGTCGTTGAAATAGTTGAAGAATTTTTCAGCTCCTTCTTCCACACCAAAGATCTTACCTACATTCTTTACATTTTCTTCAAACTTAGACGGTACATAGGATATGATCGCAAAAGCAGGAATATCAAAAGTCGATAACTTTTGCTCAGCTTCTTCATATGGACTGATATCGCTGATAATAAAGACATCCGGTTTTAACTCGATGATCTTTTCATAGTTATAATCTGAAAGATCATCACCAATCACTTTTTCAGGGTCAAACATCTTCCAGTATTCTCTGTCCTGAGCCGTATTCATATCGACTGCAACCACTTTATCGATCGCTCCGCAAGCTCGGATCATCTCGTTATTATATCGATCTACTACAACTGCTGTTTGTGCAGGATGTTTTATAGTCACCGTTCTGCCAACGCTGTCTACTAATGTGATCTCTCCGCTCTCCTCACTCGGTTTCTGTTCTGCGCTCTGTGATGAGTTATTCTCTTCAGGCGTTTTTGCAGTGTTCCCACATCCGGCAAACATCGACGCCATCATTATAACTACCAATAGTAGAGATATCCATCTCACTTGCTTTTTGAACATGTTTTTTTTCATTTCTCATTTCCTTTCTTTGTTAAACACTTCGGTTCATTGATAAGGCGATATGTATTTGAGTATTGAACCAAAAGCTTTAACTACTCTCCTCCGTCCTTTTTATAAGGACATAAAAAAACACCTAAGAGATAGGTGGTAAGAACAAAATAGCCCCATTATGCCCTTACTATTAGCCATCCCTCGTAACTAAAAGTACTCTTATGAACGGTATTCTGACTGGACATTTTGTCTTCACAGTGGCGTGACCGTTTGAGATTTTCACTCAATTCCCCGTATCTATAAAAGATAATCATAAGATTTTTCATCTTCATTCTACCACAGCCTTTCAGCGCCTGTCAATTAAAGCAAGTAAAGGTGATCCTCCCATACATCAAGATCCCACTGTATCATTCTTGCCGACATAATTGTCCCTCGATTAATTCACATGTAAAATATAATAATATTTCATTTTATTGTATTTACATGATTTGTTATTTCCCTAAATTGCAATAGCAAGTTAAACACTTTGGCAAAATAAAGTTTGTTATTTTCAATGTCAAAGGAAAAAAACTGTAGCGAATGGTCTTCTCATAAAAAATACCGACCCCTTTTGGAGTCGGCATTATTATCCTATTGAATTAAGCTGTTTGTTTTTTTGTAGCTGCCATAAAGAGAGATACTGCAGTGTAGAACATAACTGCTGTTACTAGCCACTTAAGGATAAGAAGAGGCAAGCTCTTAACGATATAAGCTGCTACAAGT
This sequence comes from Peptostreptococcaceae bacterium, assembly GCA_030532705.1. Classification (GTDB taxonomy): domain Bacteria; phylum Bacillota; class Clostridia; order Peptostreptococcales; family Filifactoraceae; genus JAUNKE01. The sequence continues at coordinate 17,779 of JAUNKR010000020.1, read as the reverse complement.
ACTCCTGCTACTCCGAAGATAGTAAATGCAAGAGATGCTTTTCTGTTGTAAGCGCCTTCTTTTACGAACTTGATCGAAGCAACCGGCATTAGGTATGCACAAGATCCCATCATGATCGGGAATGCTACCAATGGATTTAGTCCAAGTAGGTAAACAAGAGCCATACATGGAGCATATAGTCCGATACCGGCTGTCATTAGAGCACCTAGGATAAAGTTCGCAACAACACCGATCACTAATTTTGTTCCACTTAATCCATAAAGAAGAGAATTCTCATCTCCGGATGGGAAGAAGCCTAGTAATTGAGATAGGAAAATAAATCCTGTAACTAGAAGAGCAAATCCCATTACGCCTTGAACTTTTTTAGTAGGAAGTTTTGAAACGATACCTGCTCCCAAGTATGCTCCTACCGCAGATGAAATAAGCATAGATGCCAATGTGATCGGCTCAACTTCAACCGAGCTGATAAAGATAAATGCTTCTGCGATAACCGGAATACAGCAAGCTACGTTTAGTGTACCCGGGATAAATTTATCCTCAACTTGCTTCGTAAAACGAAGCGCTGCAGTAGACGGTGCAAAAGAACCGATTCCCAAAGTATCAAAAAAGTTTACAACAAATCCGATCACCGATGTAACTACAAAGCTTGTTTTGCTTTCCCAATTATCTTTAGTATCCATAAGATCTTTAATAAAAACTGCTGAGAATGCAAGTGTCAACACTCCCAAACCGATTAGCAAAATTTGTGCCGTTGATATAGACATTTAAAAATCCTCCTTAAAATAATGTATCTTGATCATTCAAGAGTTTTTATTTAATCGAAACAGCTGCTCCCCACACCTTCGATAAACCTGCCGAATTATAATGAATAAAGAATATTATTTCCGTGTGTAGATGCAGCTGTCTTAAATAAAAATTATGTTTCAGTTTCTTATTTCAAAACAAATCCATATTTTACAGGGTCTGTTTCATCGATCACAAAGTGGTTAAATCCTGTGATATATGCTGAACCTGCAACCTTAGGAATTACTGCATCGTATTCTCCAACTTTTGTTGTTCCTACGATCTCACCATAGAACAATGTTCCAAGGATACTTTCATATACAAATTTATCGCCTTCTTTGATCTCTCCTTTTGCATGAAGAGTCGCAAGTTTTGCAGATGTTCCTGTTCCACAAGGTGAACGGTCGACCTGTCCTTGTCCAAAGATAACAACATTTTTGTAAGTTGCTTCCGGATGAGTCGGCTCATCATAGATCTCTACCAAGTCAACTGTTTTGATATGAGCAAGCTCCGGATGCTGGATTTCGATCTCTGCATTGATGATATCTCTTAGCTTCAAAGCAACATCTGTCAATTTGGTTGTATTCTCCGGTTTGATCTCCAATCCGAACTGCTTTGCATTGACAATCGCGAAGAAGCTTCCGCCAAATGAAATATCAAAAGTGATCTCTTTTCCGTCCAACATAACTTTTTGGTCTTTTTTGTAAAGGAATGCAGGTACATTTACAAATGCAACACTCTTTACTTTGCCATTTTCTACTTGAGCTTCCGCTCTTACGATTCCCGCAGGTGCTTCAAGTACAACCTTCGTAACAGGCTCTACCATTGGAACCATTCCTGTTTCGATCGCTGCAGTTACTGCTCCGATTGTTCCGTGGCCACACATATTAAGATATCCGCCACCATCCATAAAGATGATTCCCAAATCAGCCTCTTCTGCAACCGGCGCAAGAAGGATCGATCCAAACATATCATTATGTCCTCTTGGCTCAAGCATAACTGCTGTTCTTAGGTGGTCAAGATGCTTCTCAAGGTACTCCTTCTTCTCAGGCATTGTAGCTCCCTTGATATTTGGAATTCCTCCTACGATGATTCTAGTTGGCTCGCCAGCTGTGTGTGAGTCGATTGCATGTAATCCTCTTGAAAAAATCATTTTTCTCTCCTTCTCATTTTCAACTTCAAAAACGCTACTGCCTTTCGGGCATCTAGCTTATCTACCGTATTCTCGCCAACCACCTCGGTTTCGATCCCTTCCGGTGATTTGTTCATGTCCACGATCGTGTCCATATATTTATTTGTTACTACAAATTTTGCCTGCGTTCCATTGAAGGTTACGCCCACTGTCGGGATATTCCGTTTTCCGATCTCCTCAAAAGTATTTGCGTAATCTACATGGGAATTTCCCCAGCCGTCACAAGAAAGAATGCATCCATCTACACGCATCGCTTCAAGCATTTGAGCAGTACGCTGTCCGACCCTTTCCTTCTCCACATTATCCTGCGGAGTCCCAACGACGATGATGCCCACCAAATCCAGATCGGTATCTTCACCGACTACTTCTACAAGAGGATCTCTAAAATGGTGCAGACTGGTTTCTTTAGTTGATGGTCCTACGCCCATGACTCCTCCTAATCCATCGCTCTAAGAGCGCCATCCCTAAATTCGTTCGGCGACAATACGACCGGCATATTTCCGACATCGATTATCGACACTCCCCCTGCGAAGCCTGATGGTTCTTTTGGGAACAATAGATTATCGTACATTGCTCCTTGTCCTGCGACCTGTTTGATGATCGCGACCCTCTTAGCTCCTTTTCGTACTTGATCATAGAATTCATGAACCTCTGTTGCATTTTTCGGATCAAGCTTTTTGAGTACCATACGGATCTGCTGTATGATCTCATCGCATACCTTAAATGCCGCTGTTGGCAACTGTCGATCATAAGGCTCACCACCTTTGATCAAAACATCGATATGAACGATGTAATCATTTTTCCCCGGCGTTCCTGCCTTACCGAATACCATCTGTTCTCGAAGGATCCCCTCGGATGAACCGAACTCATGCATCTGTCTTCCATCCTCATCGCATCCGGTCAACATCACATAAGCGCCCGTCATCGTGAAAGTGATCCCTTCGCCTAACGATCCCAATACTTTTGTTGAGATCGGGATAATATCCATGATCGTATTGATCTCTCGATCATGATCATTCGGTTTGATGATATCGATGGTAACTTTTTTCACCAACGGATCGGTCAACAGCGTGTCCGTGAATTTCTTGTCAATCGTGAGTACGCCATTAGAGTACCCAAATTTATCACCGAAAACCGCCTCTTTTACATGAAACGATCGGATGACTAATCTGCGTAAGTCTACTGTTTCCATAAAATCACCTTATATTATTTTGCTTGGGGGTATGAACCCCCAAGCTCTGATATTGTTATTAAACTTTTGCTGAGTATTCGTAAGGAAGTGCAACGATCTGTCCTGCGCTTGTCATCTCCATCATTGCTTCAAGAGATGCCTTAACGATAGCAGTTTGCATTTCATTGTCATGAGGTGCTCCTGCGTTTGCTCCCATCGGTACCAATGGAGCAACTGCTCTTGGTGTTCCGTTTTGTCTAACTACCGGAGGTAGTGCTGCAATAATAACTGTTGGTATTCCTGCAGACTCGATTGCTCTCTGCACAATCACGGCAGAGCGGTGGCAAGTACCTCAACCAGCTGTTAGAAGTACGTAATCCACGCCTTCTTCTTTAAGTTGTCTTGCGATTTCAGGACCTGTTTCGTTTGTAAACTTCGCTTGGTCTCCGCCGCCGCCCATGAATCCGAAGTGGATCGGAGCAACTGCTTTGATGAAACCTTCTTTAGCGAGTTCCTGAAGTCTCTCGATAGGGAACATACAGTTGATGTCTTTGTTAACGTCTCCGTTATCGTATCCACCGTGAGATACCATTAGCTCATCACCTTTTACTGTTCCAGGGATCGTTCTGAAAGTGAAGTCTCCTGCAAGATTAAATCTTTCATCTGTTTTTAAGTGAACCCCTGCAGCTGTTGCAAGTGCAACCATTGCTTCGTTAAGCGGTTTAGAAACCGGTGTCCATACAGGTGGTGGTGTTACAGGTACAAATATTTCTGATTGTAGTCCTTTTACTACTGTAAGACTCATTTTGATTCCTCCATTTCCTTCTGTTTCTGTTTTTTATGCTCCAAGTTTTGAGCATACTTTTCGTTGATATCAGGACCGAGAACTTCCGGATAGCTGAGCAGAAAACCTACTTCAAGTCCTAATTTCAGCTCATAGTCTGTAATCAGCATCCTTACAGGCACTCTCCATTGTCCCATTCGTCCTTTGAGGTCTATCGCTACCAGACCATCCTTCACTTCTACAATGACGCCTTCCACATAATTTTCCGTAGAGGCATACTTCAATTTGTCCATTGATACTCCTATTTATTTCTCTACTTCGTAGATTTCCATTCTCTTCTTGCTCTTAGGAAGCACTTGCTCATTCTCTACAAGCTCGATTTTTCTTCCCAATGCTTTTTCGATCATTTCAACGTTGTTTAGCTTAACGTTTGGATTCCACTTTCTTTCAGCTTCTTTAACTTCTTCGCCTGCCATAACAGTCTTAAGCATAGCAACCGCACGAATAGCATCTTCTTCGCAAAGAGTATTGTTTGAAAGAATTTCGTTTTCGATACCTTGAGCTGATTTGTTGTTGTCGATCATATTCTTCATGTACTTGTTACCAACAACCAATGCTCCCTGAACTGCTGAGTAAGAAATTCCTACAACTTCAACACCTCTCATACCGATTTGCTCGTGGTGAGATGCAAAGTCGATGTGGTTGTTTCCGAAACCTTCAGTTGTAATGATCGCACCGTCAACATCCATCGCTTCAACAGTCATACCAAGTCGGTTTGATACATAGAATTTCTCTGCGTTGATCTGTGGAGATCCGACGAAGATAACTCCCGCCAAGTCGATCTCCTCATCTTTCATTGCTTCAAGTACCAACGGCTCTCTGAAGTAATGTCTTGAGTTTTCTTTAGAAGCAGGTCCGATACATGTTAGAGCGTGGATACCTCCGTCCAATACCTCAAGAGGTGAAAGAACTACAGGAAGGTTTCCTAGGTCTACGTTTGGTTTTGCTCCAAGAGTTCCTACAGGCTCTACTGGAAGGATCAAGTTATCGTGCATTGCACCCTGTCCCATGATCTCTTTTACTACTACTACTTTTTTCTTTCCAGGTCTTCTCTTTTGTACAAATTCTTCTTCAGCAACAACTAAAGACTCATCTGCCTTTTTAAGAGCTTTTCTGATCTCTTCTGTAATGTAGTCGGAAGCTTTGTGAGCAGCCAAAGGTCCCGGTCTTTCCATGTTTGTATGAGCTTTGATGATAACTTCTGTTTTGATGAAGATCTCGCCCTTGTCAGGTGCTCCAGGTCTTCCCCACATGATGTTTCTGTCAAGCTCTCCCTCAGAAGAACCGAACTCTCCGATCTGTACTCCGCCTTCATCTGTTCCTGTAACCATCATGATAACGCCATCAAGCACTCTTGTAACACCTGTTCCAAGCTCGCCTTCTTCTTTAGTAGCGATCGGCTGAACGTCCATGATCGTTTCAGAATAAGTACCGTACTGGTCCGGATTGATAATATCAACTTTCATTGATACAACAAGGTTTTGAGTAACTACAGCTTCTTTCTCAATACCTTCTCTGATGTATAGAGTTGTTCCTTCGATCTTTGTCTCAGGTCCAAATTCTACTTTCTCAATCTTAAAATGTCTTCTCTTAAGTGAACGGATCACTTTTTCTTCTCCGACTACTGCCGGTGCTGCTGCGCCTGCTACTGCTGCAGGTGCTGCCGCTCCTGCTGCTGCCGCAGGTGCAACGCCCATTTGAGCTGCTACGCCAAGTGGGATCTCAAGATTGATATCTCTTCCCTCTCCGATGTGAATGCGAACTGTTCCTGCATTTCCTGCAACCGGTGCTACAGACGCAACAGGAGCTACTGCTGCCACCTCTGCTGCCGGTGCTTCTGCTTTCGCTTCAGCTGCCGGTGCCGCTACGCCATCTACAACGTCTCTTGTTAGCGGAGTAAGTGCATCAACTGTCTTTGTAAGTTTTGCACCAAGAACCTCCTCAATGGTTAATGTGTCGTCCCCAATGTTTAGTAGTCCTGAATCTACCAGATCCGGGAAAATAGCTGGGTCCTCTAGGTTTGATACCTCAATAACAGTCCCTGCCTCAAATCTGCAGCATGATACTGCCGGGTCTTTAGCGTGAGCTTTTGCTGTTTCAAGTGTTATTGACATTTTCTTCCTCCTTGTAAATAATTTTCATATTAAATTATGATTTATTCATAAATTGAATATCGGATAAAACGAGGATTACTTCTTCTTACGATACAGTCTATGCCCACCTGCTCTAAGCGCATGGTCTGTACTGTGGTACACCGGAACTCCTAACCTAGGAGCTACTTGCATAACTGTGTTAGTTCAATCCTCACAGGTGCCGGTAATAATAACCTCCGCACCTTGTCTCTTTAATTCTAAGACTTTTTCAGCCTGTCCCGGACAGATGCCCGGCAATGTACAACGGAATCTTCCGTTGATCTCTTCCATACGCTTGCATTTTACAGAAGCTACAACTTCTGCGCCCATGCCGTTTGCGATCTGTGTCAAACGATCCAACTGCGCTCCACACTCGCACTCAATTACACCGACTTTTCTGGTTTCTGTTGGGAATGGTACCGCTACGATGATACCGCCAAGTGTCTTCGTGATCGGAGAATCTTCTTCCGCATGCTTCCCTGTAAAAGGACCGCCTGCGATGATCTCTCCATGTGGCTCCAGGTATCCGCCGGATTTTTGGATGTAGTCTCCGATTTCGATTCCTAATGGAACATCCATATATACTGTTTCGTTCTGAACTCGACCGGTAACTGTCAAGTCCTTTGTGATAACAGGCATTTTGTCTTCGATCGCACGTGCGACATTCTTCAATGTTTCCACATTCGATATGATCGCATTCGCTTCACTTGGAAGTGCTCCCAAAGGAAGCTCTACACCGAGAAGTTCACGGACGATTACTCGCTCGTCTCCTGCCGGATACATATCCGGAAGGAACTTCACTTCGATCCCTTCAAATGCTTTTGCTGCTCTTGCAACTGCTATCATCTCCGCTTGATGCTTCGGTTTGATCGCTACATAACCATGTGTTGCTCCTGTGATCTCCATCACATACTTCATTCCTCGAAGCACGATTTCCGGATCTTCACGAAGCAATTTCATATTGTGTCCCAACAACGGTTCACATTCTGCGGCATTCGCCAGGATGTAGCCCCCCTCCAGCTTTGCCTTAAATTTTACATGAGCAGGGAACCCCGCTCCGCCAGAGCCAACAACTCCCGCCTCCTCAATCAAGGCAAGATGGTCTTCCGATTGCAGTCTTACATAGTCATCAAGGTTGATGTCCCCAATGGATTCAATCGTGATCTTTGTTTCGTCTACATCAGTTACCTTACCGTTGACACTGGAGTGAATGTTGGCACCCAAGCCTGTCGGTTTTGCGATAAGCTGCCCTCTTTTGACCTCGTCGCCTACCGCAACGATCGCCTGGCAAGGAGCCCCGACATGCTGTCTTAAGGGTAATACGATTTTCACTCTCCTACCTCCATTTCCTTTTGAACAACGTTAAAATTGGATAATTGCTTGTCATCTTTAGCTGTAAAAAAATGAACTCCTATAACGTTCCTTTATAGTTATTATATGATATCCTTATGATTTATGCAAGTGTCCGATTTTCGACACAAAAAGAGAACTCATTGCGAGTTCTCTTTTATTTTATTGGTTTTTAAGCCATCTTATTTATTTCTAATCACATTAGAAAATATGTCCGTTTTTCGTCTATGTCGGATTTTGGACACTCACTTTTTAACATCGACTCCGGATCGATTTATTTGCAATCGCTTTCAAACGATATCGCTGATATCAATAACGATCATTATTCATTTTTGATAACAAAGCCCTGCCAAAGTACTGTTATATCAATGATATTCGTTATAGCTTTCGTCCACCCTTCACTCTTGAGACTCACCTTCTCTTTTTCGGTTTTCTCCCCAGTTCGTAAAGCTCGATCTTATACATCAAGGTGGTACGCGGGATATTCAAGGTCCGTGCCGCCTGTGATTTGTTCCAGTTACAGTTTTCCAAAACTTCCTCTATAATATGCTTCTCATATTCACCGACCGTCTTGGCAAGGTCATTGATCTGTGCATAGGAGCGCGAAAATTTGCTCGCTCGCTCTTTGACCGCATAAGGAACCATATCCATTGTGATCTCTTTTCCGCCGCTCATCACGATCATATGCTCCAGAATATTTTTGAGCTCCCTCAGATTTCCGCGCCAATCATATTCCAACAAAGTATTCATTACACGCGGCGAAATGCTCGGCTGATCTACATGGTACTTTCCGGAAAGTTCTTTCAAAAACCAGTCCGCAAGCAAAGTAATATCCGAACCCCGTTCTCTAAGAGGCGGGATATTGAGCTCGATAACATTCAATCGATAATAAAGATCCTCCAAAAAATCCCCCTTATCGACCATTTCCTTAATATCTTTGTTGGTCGCGGAGATGATTCTCGCATTGATCTTGATCTTTTTCTTGCTTCCCACCCTCGAGACCTGACGATTTTGGAGAGCATTCAAAAGCTTTGACTGCATTTTGAGCGGTAGATCTGCAATATCTCCAAGATAAAGCGTACCTCCATCTGCAAGCTCAAAGAGACCCGCGCGCTCCTCCCCGTTCTCATCGATGCCAAAAAATTCTTCTTCAAAAAGTCCGCTCGGCACCGCACCACAGTTCACATTCACAAACATACCATTTCGCTTGCTCAAACGATGGATCTCCTTGCCCAGCGCTTTTTTCCCGACACCGCTCTCTCCCAAAACCAGCATATTAACATCCGATTTTGAGACCTTCGATACCTTATACATCAGCTCTTCCATCTGGGGACTGTTCCCGACCATCGCCGAAGAGACATCGCTCATATTCTGCTTTTCAAGATAATGAATCCGCTCTTTGAGTGTATCTACCTGCTCCTTGAGCTCATCGATCTCACTGAGGTCCTTATCGACACACATCACGCCGATCATTTCATCATCCTTATATAAAAACTTCGCTTTTACCAGCGTGCTGCAACCCGTTCGAGTCGCCTGATAAATATTCTGTTGCTCCTCGCCCGAACGCAATACGTCGATAATGACCGTTCCCGGAAGAACATCATCCATCGCTTTTCCGATGATCTCATCCTTCGGCACATCATAGATCAGCTCCGCTTTTTTATTCCAGACCGTGACGATCCCGTTGCGATCCACGACGCAGATCGCCTCATCGATGTCATCCAATATAAAGTCTCTGGTCGCCACATCCCATAATAACTCATCCTTCTTCATGGCATTCTCCTCATTGTTTCTTGAACCTACTATACCACTTTATATTTTGTTCCGTAAAGGGTTTTTTAAGCTCTCACCACCATCAAATCTACCATTTCGTCATTAAGAAGATCAATCTACAAATACCAGATGGGCTGTTTTCCACTTTTTCAGCGCGATCATGATCCAAGGCATTTCATATAAATCTCCAAACCTTTACCCAGCCGGCCATCAAACGTTTTTCTCACGCTCCAACTGAATGGCTCCATATAGATACAGCAATGTGATCGGGAACGAGATCGCCGTAGCCCACCAATTGATCGGCTGACGCAAGATCAGCCAAAACAAAAGGACCATCGAGATCTGAAATCCTAGCAGGATCTTTCCAAACAATACGCAGCGTTCAGCTCCTTCCCCTGTTCTCGAAGCTTTGATCCCCGACTGTCCCACATAGATGTAAAGCGTCTGCCCTATGATCTGATAGATCCCTAAAAAAACGCTCGCCAGTCCCGCAGCCAAAATAATGAACCAAGAAACCATCGCTAATCCGCCGATGATACACATCACGATCCCCATAATGAATAACAAATTGCTTCCTTTCATCTAAAACCTCTCACTTTCTACACAAAAAAAGATCTTAAATACAGTTTACAGGATATAATAATAAAAATCAATCATTGCAAAAAGCGATCCGACACCGAAAAACTCCAAGCAAATATCGAGAAACATCAAAATCAAAAGACTTATATCGCTGCTCATCCCTCCCTCCCGATTTTACTCTCATACGAAACCTCGACTTTATCATCAAAAAACCTCTATTCATGCCAACTCCAAAAGTTTGATTTTTCAGAAGTCACATCAAATAGAGGTTTTACAGTTTTATTTTATATCGCCGGACGGGATAAATTGATCATAAAATCGTCCCTTATTTTTCCTATCCGAGAATGATTCTTCCTTCTATAGAAGAAAGACCTTAGCAAAATCTTATGCAACTATCGCTTTCGCGATCTCAGATCTTCCAAAAAAGATCTGACCCTTGCTAGAATAATTTCTCAAAGCTGTAGATCAGCTTTCCGTTTTGTTTTCTAAAGCTGAGCATACGATAGTCGGTATCGGTACTTCCTTTTGCGATCGCATTATCCAAAATACTGATGTAACTCACAGAGCCTTCCGCATAAGAACCAAAGCCCGATCCGTAATAAACGACATAGATATTCTTCTCCTTGGATGCTTCGTTCACGAGCTTACGGAAGATCTTTTTCTCCGATGGTGTGAGATCGAACTTGCCGTTCATCAAGATCACAACATCCTTATCAGAACTTGCCAACGCATTTTTGAGCGCTGTCCATTGACCGCTCGTTCCGCCGATCCCCTTCGCCACACTCAAGCCGAGGAAGGTCGTTCCGCCACTGCTTACGATCTGGCCGCCTTGATGAATCGAGTCCTTCGAGCCTTTCAGCGAATTGCTGAGGTCGTGATTTTTGTTGAACATATTGATCGACATACGAGCACCGGCAGACTTTTCGACCACCTTCGCATTCAGCACCTGACCGAGTACATCATTTCGATCCGAACTTCCATTGGCGATGATCGCATAATCCATCGTGCCGTTTGGCTCTTTTAAATTCGGATCCGTTTTATTGATCGCCGCCACCGTGATCGGCAAACTGGTCGAAGCGCCCCCGGCACTGATCGTAAGCGTTCCGCTCCCGCCGGAATTTGCAGTGATCATTCCATTGTTATAACTTACCTGAACTCCGTTTCCCGTCACCGAGACCGCCCCAAGTTTCACCGGATTCATCGAATAGTCAAATCCCTGCACGATTACCTTGACCGAATCTCCTTGCACGATACTCTCCGTTTCAAGCACTGCTTCAAGCTTTGCCAAGCTGCCGCGCGGCTCTTTGTTCACGATCGCCAAACCGTTAAGAAGCTTACGCTCCTTCCCAACCAGATTATTCGTGATCGCACCATTGATGATGATCTCCGAAGATCCTCCGCCATCCAGCATCATCGCATCACGCACATTCTGCGCTTTGAGGAAACTTGCCACATCGCTTTCCGTCATTCCGATATAAGCCTTCATCCTTCCGTCAGTCACCATAAAGATCAATTTGTTGTCATAAGTCACACCGACTGCTGTTCGTTGAGAACGCCCCTTCACCTGATGTGTGATCGGGGTCGGCTGACCGTTTCGAAGAATCATCGTTCCTCCGCCGATCGCCGTCATCATATTACTGTACGCCTGTTCCGCACTGCTTGTAAGCCCCACGATATCCCCCACCGCAAACTTACTCGTCAATTCGCTCGCCTTTGCACCACTCGCTACGACCACAAAGCCGTTTTGAGGGATCGCCGTCGCTTTATCTCCCTGACGGATCTCTTTGACGACCGAGTCCTGCACGACCATCTCCGTGAGCTGTAACTTATCGGTCGAACCGATCGAATACTTTCGATACTCCGAAGTAAAGATGATCGGATAGGCAAAAGTTCCTGAATGTTTGTTAATACTAAGCGATTGGTAATTTTGTCCACTTGACAGATTGCTCATCGTTACGCCCGATGATACATAATCAAAAACAATATTATTGCCATTCTCCAAGATCATCGACGCCATTTCCCCATTCTTATACGAAGGCGAAGAAAGCATCTTGCCGTTTTCATACATGATCCCCGTCGAATAACTCGGATTACTTGTTTGGAAAAAATCCCCATTGATCGATACAACCGCATTCGGATCTTGAGCCGCCAAAGCCGAAAGCTCCTGTCGATTGATAAAACCCGTACTCCTATTATATAGAAGATTTAGCCCAAGCGCCGGATCGCTCAGATCAGCGATTGTCAAATAAATGGACTGCACCCCATTCTCATAAGTCTGTACGATCCTTTTGTGCGTGATCCCCTTGCTCACTGCGATCTCATACCCGCTTTCATCGATCATCGAGCCATAACCGACCGATGTCATCATTTGGATCATCGCAAAAGTCGTCAAAGCGATCCTCTTAAACTGTCTTTTCATATTTTGTTTATTTAACTTCATCATCTCACCGTCCTTCATCCATATTATAGCTTATCCACTTTGAGAAGCAATTACAACCATGTTACACTTATGCAACAAATTTGTGGAGAATTTACGATATCAGCTCGTTCGATTCAGCACCAACCGTACACAGGAAAATGCCGCAAACACAAAAATATTGATGATAACGACACTTGCCCCCGGCGGTGTGGCAAAACGATAGCTCATCGCCATCCCGTTGATAAAACAAAATACCGAGATCAGCGCCGAGCTTATGATCACCGATTTAAAATGTCGAAACACCCGCATCGAGGTAAGCGCGGGAAAGATGATCAAACTTGAGATCAACAGTGCCCCCATGATCCGCATCCCCAAAACGATCGTGATCGCCGTCAAAAACGCAAGCAACATATTATAAAAGGAAGAATTGACACCGGTCGCACGCGCAAAGACCTCATCAAAGGTCACCGCAAACAGATGATTATAATACATGATAAAAAGCCCGATCACGATCACGCTCAGCACGATGCTCAGATGCACATCCGTCCGGCTCATCGCCAAGATACTCCCAAACATATAACTGTATAGATCCGTACTCATTCCCTTCGCCAATGCGATCACCGTCACGCCGATCGCCAATGCCGATGTCGAGATCAATGCAATCGCCGCATCCCCTTTGATCTTACTCGTCTCGCTGATACGAAGCAGCAAAAAAGCCGACACCACTACGATCGGGATCGCAATATGAAGCGGCGCGACATTAAGTGCCGTAGCAATCGCAAGAGCCCCAAAACCCACATGAGAAAGCCCGTCTCCGATCATCGAATAACGCTTCAAGACCAGATTAACCCCGAGCAAAGAGGCACACAGCGACACGAACACCCCTACGACAAAGGCTCGTATCAAAAAGTCATAGCTGAACATTTCTCGAAACATACTAATCATGCGCATGCCCCCTGAGGAATGATCGGCCCACACTCGTATTCAAATACTCTTCCTTCGTTCCTGAGAACAGGACCTTGTTACGTAAATGGAGCACATGCGTCGCCGAATCGATCGCCGCCCCCACATCATGCGAAACCATGATGATCGTGATCCCCTGCTTCTCATTCAGCATTCGGATCACATCATAAAGCTCCTTTGTTACCAAAGGATCCAGCCCTGCCACCGGCTCATCCAAGAGCAGCAGCTTTTTGGTCGCACAAAGCGCTCTCGCCAGCAACACCCTCTGCTGCTGCCCTCCCGAAAGCTCCTGATAGCTCTTCTTCTGCAAATTTTCGATCCCGAGCAGCCTCATATTCGACAGAGCATGCTCATGATCCGCCTTACTATAAAAAGGAAACAACCCTTTATGATTCAAACACCCCGACTGAACGACCTCAAAGACCGAAGCCGGAAAATCCTTCTGTGCCGAAGTCTGCTGCGGCAGATAACCGATCTCATTCTGCTTGAGTCCGTCACCCATTACAATCTGACCGGACAACGGTTTTTTCAGTCCCAACAGCGCCTTGATCAATGTACTTTTTCCCGAGCCGTTCTCCCCGAGAATACATAGATAATCTCCCGTATTGACCTCCAGATCCAGCTGATCCAATACGATCGTATTTTCATAACCGAGAGTGACACCCTCACATTTTACCAAAGACATATCTTCCCCCTCGGATCCATGATCCATTCCAAAATTCAAATGACCCCGAAAGCATCCCACCTCACAAAACGATGCATCGGTCCAACAGTTCTTTTTCAATTATATACCATTCAACCATTATATCACCGTAAAAAAACTCCGTCAACAAAACAGAGCGATCGGATCAAGATTGTTTCAATTTTACAAAACAGACCAACACACATACCTTATCAATAGCCGGAGTTGGTACCGCTCCTCTCCGACATCCGGAAGATCCTTCAAGGATCAACTCCAAAAATACTTCAGCCTCCGGATCATTTCCGAACCCTTCCATCTCTTCCCCTACGAGCGATCCTTCTCTTTAGATCGACGATCTCCTTTAACTTACAAAAGGCTGACCCTTTTTCAGAGCCAGCCTTCTATTATTACTATGCATTGTGTTGAACTTCTGCTTTTGCTTTTTGATAAGCTGCAACTTCTTCCGGAGTCATCTTCAACTGGAACAAGCCGAATGTCGCCATCAAAACCGAAATGATCGGATTCAGTATATTAAAGAAGCAGTATGGAAGATACTGAGATGTCGGAACCCCAAGTGATTTTGCCATATACGCACCGCAAGTGTTCCAAGGAACAAGTGCCGATGTGATCGTTCCACCATCTTCGAGCGTTCTCGAAAGGTTGCGAGGTGCAAGTCCCCTTTCTGCATACGCATCCTTATACATACGCCCGGGAATAACGATCGATAAATACTGGTCTGATGCGATCACGTTGATGAATACGCAAGAGAAGATTGTAACGAATACCAATGATCCGGTTCCTTTTGCCAGTTTCAACAATGAGCCCGCGATCACTTCAAGCATTCCTGTAGATTCCAGGATCCCGCCGAACGAAAGTGCACAAGTGATCAGAGATACTGTCCACATCATCGACTGCATTCCTCCCTTACTCAAAAGGTCTGCGATCATCGTTTGAGCTTCTGTCGGTGCATCACCAACTTCGAATACAAAACCGTTTTGAAGCGCATCCAAAGTCGATCCAAGATCTGCTCCTTGGAAAAGCATTGCGAACAGCGCTCCCAAGAATACGCCACCAAGAAGTCCCGGAATCGCCGGTACCTTAAAGATGACCATTGCGATGACCAAGATCGGCGGAACAAGCATCAACAGATTGATATTAAAGCTATCTTTCAAAACAGCCAACAACTCATTGATTGCCTGAACATCCAGCTCCTGACCTGCATATTTTGCAGACATTACGCCGAAGATCACCAATGCGATGATATAAGAAGGACCTGTCGTATAAACCATGTGACGGATATGATCGAACAGAGTTGCTCCCGCCATAGCCGGTGCAAGATTTGTTGTATCTGAAAGCGGAGACATCTTATCCCCGAAATATGCTCCCGAAATGATCGCTCCCGCTGCCACCGGTGCCGGAATATCGATTCCTTGAGCAATACCGATCAGCGCGACCCCTACCGTTGCCGATGTAGTCCACGAAGAACCTATAGCGATCGATACAATCGAACAAAGGATCACTGTCGCAACCAAAAAAATACTTGGCGACAAAATCTGAAGACCGTAGTAAATCATCGAAGGTACGATACCGCCAAGGATCCATGATCCAACCAGCATACCGATGACCATCAAGATCAATACCGCTTGCATCCCCATGTTGATCGTCTTAAGGATCCCATCTTCCATATCATCCCAACTATTACCAAGCATAAAAATCGCAACCGCTACCGCGACACAAGAGCCCGCTACCAATGGGATATGTGGATCCTGCTTAAATTTCACCACACCGAAATACAAAAATAAAATAAGTGCAACTATCGGAATCAACGATATGACTAACGTTGCTTCCTTCTTTGTTCGTTTCTTACTCCCTTCCGACATAAGAACCTCCTGATTATGTATTTTGTTTATTTATCTATCGCCAAAGCGCATAGAACTTTGTAAGATCATTTGAGACCTTCTCAAACATCGCTTTTACTCCCTCTCACTCCACATACTCCGATAGCAATGTCTTGAAATAATCCTTTTCCTCAAATAATTCTAAAAATATAATAGCGGACTATTGCTAAAATGTCAACAAAAAAATGCACTAGTTTTATTAAAAAATGAATAAACGAGCTTTGAGAAATCAAGGTAGTTAACGTTACCCCGTCTCAAGCTCGCATAAAACCGCCGTTACCATCCTCTGCCGTTTCGTCCCAATTATCTCTTGAACGAAAAACATCGGATTTTATCTATTTTAAAATATTTTAATAGATTTACACTATTTGTGTCCAATATCTCATAACGCATCAGGATCGGTATTCCCGGAGGATATGGAATGATATCCTCTGCCAAGATCTTTCCCGACGCATCCTGCACCTCCACCGTCTCGATGATCTCTCCCGCTTCGATCCATCCCTTTACAATTATCTCCGCTGCATCCCGCTTGGGTATATTCTCCGATCGATCACGACATGCTCCCGACAATAGACAATCTCTCCCATCCGAAGAACCTTCTTCCCCTTCAAGACTCTTTTCCATTTGTTCGATCTCTTTCGATGATAGACGACGTACCCTCGGCAAGAAGGTGAGATTTCTTTGAGATCCGCCCCTTTGTCCGATCGTCTTCCCCTCATCTATCAGGCGAGTAACACATTCGATCACCGATCGTGCCAGGTATTCGATCTCCTCATCCTTATGACTGATCCCCAGCATAAATAGAATCATATCCCCCATCGTCATTTCACATTGGATACGATGATCTTTTCGCAATCTTTCCGAAAGAACTTCTGCATCAATCGGCGTTTTTAGGAACAATTTACAAAAGTCGTGCGGATGCCACTCATCTTGATACACCGCGATATGTTTTTGTTCGCCAAGTAACGTTACCGCTTTTTGCCATGCATGATAAATCCGCTCAAGCTCCGCTTCTCCGCGATCTTCCATGATCGCCACCGCAAGCTCCGCCGATGCCATCAGCAGATATGACGGACTCGACGAGAGATCGATCCGAAGATTTTGGCGGATACGTTCACGTTGCCCTTCATTCAATCCGCTCCCGATATGAAGGAGCGATGTCTGTGTGAAAGCCGGCATCGTCTTATGCAGGCTGTGGATGCAAACCTCTGAATGCTGAACTGCTGAACATGGCAATTCTTTCGAAAAAACAAAACTCGCCCCATGCGCCGAATCGATGATCAGCGGGATACCCTGTTCTTTCAGATATCGATGGATCGACTCGATATCATACGCTCGCCCATAATAGTTCGGATAGGTCAAAATCGCTGCATCGACCCGTTGCCCTGCCGATTCGACCGCCTGTCGCACCTCCTCCAATTCGATATGCGAATCGACACCAAAAACTTCATCCAGCACCGGATAAACAAATTCCAGCTCCAGATTCTTTCTTCTGGCAATATTAAGGATACTCTTATGCGAATTTCGAGCCAGCAAAAGCGTTCCACCATTTGGCACAAGACTTTCGATCGCCACATGGATCCCTGAAGTGCTCCCGTTCACCAAAAAAAAGCTTTGCTCCGCACCATAGACCTCCGCGATCCCATCCAGCGACTCCTTCAATATCCCCGTAGGCTCTGCCAGATCATCCAGACCCGGTACCTCCGTCACGTCAAAACAAAAAAGCTTCTCCCCAAGCTCCTCATACTCCTTCAACATGCGTCCATAATGCCCCGGCATGTGAAAACGCAAGATCTGCTCCTCATCATACTGCTTCAAACCGTCCAATAGCGGTGTCCTCATAACCGTTCCTCCAATTTATATACAAAGAATCTCCTCAAAACAACTCCACACTTGACTCTTGACTCCCAACTCCACACTTGACTCCTAACTGCACAGCTTCGTCTCCTCTCGCTTGGTTAGGTCTCGGCAGTAGGTTGCGGTCATTCGTCTC
>JAUNKR010000074.1 GCA_030532705.1 Peptostreptococcaceae bacterium | reverse complement strand
GTGGTTGTAAAATGAATCTTTATCTCTACTTTTTATTCCTTGTGAGCAGACACTATGTAAAAACAGCCGAATAAAATTCGCACTTTGATCCCGACTTGACAGTTGAGATCATCCGGTACAAATTTATCCAGCTGTCTAGTGGCCAAATTTTCCTGATGTTTTACTTTTATTTGTAACGCTCGACTTTATCGATATCGACTCGTGCAAGCACCTGCAATCTTTTATCCGGCTTTGAATCCTGGATCGTGATCGCATTTTGGTAGATGCTTTCGGACTCCTCGATCGAACTTTCATCATTCGTCAAAAGAACAGCGATCACATCTCCTTCATTTACATAATCACCGATCTTGGATCTGATCTTGATCCCCGCGGCAAAATCGATAACAGAATCCATTGTTTTACGGCCTGCCCCCAATACCAATGAAGCCATCCCACATTTTTCCGTATCCATCTTGCCGATATAGCCGGACTTTTGGGCACGAACCTCATGGGAATATTTTGCTTTTTCAAAAAGCTCTACATTATAAATATAATTCTTGTCCCCTCCTTGAGCCTCGACCATTTCAGCAAATTTATCCAAGGCTGAATGATTCAAAAGCGCTTTCGCCGCCATATCGATACATTCATCCGGAGTCCCTTTTCCTGCAAGATAAAGCATTTCCGATGCAAGTGTGATGCACTCATGACGAAGATCCGCAGGTCCTTTACCGCGCAGCACATCGATCGCTTCGATCACCTCCAGCGAGTTCCCAACATTTTCACCAAGCGGTACATCCATATCCGTAACAAGTGCAATACACTTTCTTCCGGCTCCTTCAGCCGTACGGACCATCAACTCTGCAAGCTCTATCGCCTGTTCAACATCTTTGATAAAAGCACCGGTCCCGCATTTTACATCCAACACGATCGCATCGGAACCTGCCGCCAACTTCTTACTGATGATACTTGATGCGATCAGAGGAATTTTATCCACGGTCGCCGTTACATCTCGGAGCGCATAGATCTTCTTATCTGCCGGCGCAAGATTTCCGGATTGTCCAACCACAGCGATCCCCGTTTTCTCCACAATATCAAAAAGCTCTTCCATCGTGAATGCTGTTCGAAATCCGGGTATGGACTCCAGCTTGTCAACTGTACCGCCCGTGTGCCCCAGTCCTCGACCCGACATCTTTGCAACTTTTACTCCCAAGCTCGCAACGATCGGTGTAATGATCAATGTTGTTTTATCTCCTACGCCGCCTGTAGAATGCTTGTCTACCTTGATCCCTTCGATCGGAGAAAGATCAACCATATTACCGGAATGCGCCATCGCGATCGTAAGATCTGTCGTCTCCCTCGTATTCATTCCTTGAAAGTAGATCGCCATCAAAAGAGCCGATGCTTGATAATCCGGGATCTCTCCCTGTGCATATCCATTGACAAAAAACTCGATCTCCTCTTTAGAAAGCTCTCCCCCTTGTCTCTTTTTGAATATCAAATCATACATTCTCATTATCTTGCTCCTTTATCATACGGTTGTCCGGCTGCCTTTGGTGCACTTGATTTTTTTGAAGTGAATGAAAGCAAAATCAAAGTAGCGATATATGGGATCATTTTATACACATAATCCGGCAACCCCAAATTTACTAAGAATGGTACGATCGCATAGGTTGCAGCGATCGTCTTCGCAATACCGAAGAAAAATGCCGCCCCCAAAATTCGCATCGGTTTCCACTGACCAAAAATCAAAACGGCAAGTGCTAAGAAACCGTATCCTGCTACATCCGCATTAAAGTTTGTGGAAGTCGGAACGACAAATACAAATCCTCCGATCCCCGCAAGGATACCCGAAATAATAACCCCGGCATATCTCATACGGTAAACATTGATCCCGACAGAATCCGCCGCACTGGGGTGCTCCCCACAAGCTCTCAGGCGTAGCCCAAAACGAGTCTTATAGAGCACAAAAACCGATATTGCCAAAATAGCCAATCCGATATAGGTTGAAAGATACGTGTTCTTAAAAAGCAGATCTCCCAGGATCGGGATATCCCCCACCAATGGTACCGATGCGATCCGGAACTCATTTTTGAACTGTACCTGCTGAACGCCTTGGATCATTCTTGCCGTATAGATCGCAAAAGCAGGTGCAAACATATTCAAAGCCGTACCCGAAATGACCTGATCCGAATTCATATTGATCGCTGCATACGCATGAAGCAAAGAATATGCTCCCCCGATCAGCCCGGCAAGTAATAAAGCGGATATAAAGAGTGCATTTCCGGACATCAATGCCTGCGATTGCATAAAGTTTACAAAAAATATCCCAAAAAATGCACCGATCACCATGATCCCTTCCAGCGCAATATTGACGATCCCTCCACGCTCAGAATACATTCCTCCAAGTGCCACGATCAACAGAGGGATAGAGAAAAACATCGTCTGCTGAAACAAGAAAAATACTGTGCTCATTACTGCCCCTCCTCTGCTAATTCTTTGTTATCCAGATCCTCGCTATTCGCATTTGGCTTATTGTCATCCTTGGAAAGCTTCTTTCGGATTTTAGCGATCTGGTTTTTGACCACCAATGCAAATGCACTGAAATAAACGATCGCTGCGGTGATTATCGTTATGATCTCCGGAACAAACTGGAGCCGCTGAAGGTAAAATCCTCCACGTCCCAAATGAGAAATAAACAATGCCGATAAAAACACTCCTACCGGATGACTCATACCGAGCAATGCGACCGGTATCCCGTTAAATCCTTCGATCGGAAGAATATCCACGACCTCAAGATGTTTGCCCGCGCCGGCCAATAAAAGCAAAGCCCCGCCCAGACCTGCCAACGCTCCGGCGATCACCATCGACATAATGATACTTTTCTTCTCATTGATCCCCGCATATCGACTCGCATCACGATTAAATCCTACTGCCTTGAGTTCATATCCGAAAGTTGTTTTATTCAGCAAAATATAGATCACGATCACCGCTAGAATAGCGATGAAAAATCCTCCATTTACACTTGACCCCGGAAAGATCTTATCGAGTCCCATCTTTGGCAGGATCGCATTTGCGTTAGGAAATTTCGACTGGTTTCTCAAAGTATCAAATAATAGGGGATTATCACGCACTAACATGTTTACAAGATAGATCCCGATATAGTTCATCATGATCGTTGCAATGACTTCGTTTACATTTTTATATGCCTTGAGTATTCCCGGGATGGATCCCCAAAGCGCACCGCCTATGATTCCTGCCAGAAGTGCAAATACCCATTGTATACTGCCCAGACCGGTAAAAACGATCCCTGTATAAACAGCAAAAAATGAGCCCATGACAAATTGCCCCGGTGCTCCAATGTTGAACAGCCCCGTCTTAAAAGCAAAACCTACCGACAATCCGGTCAAGATGATCGGTGTTGCAAAATACAGCGTATCTCCGAGACCCTTCAATCCTCCGGAAAATCCGCCCATTAGAATGATCTTGAATCCCGCCATCGCTTGTGCAGGATTGGAAATAAGAAGTATAAATAATCCAAACAATAATCCAATAACGATCGCTGTAAATGATGACAGAAAACTGTTAAATCCGCCACTATCTATAAAATTTTTAAGCTTAGTTTTCATTCATCTCTCTCCTTTTTGAACCGGACATATATAGCCCAAGTTCCTCTACGGTAGTCGTCTTTGGATCAAACTCTCCAACCAGCTCCCCTTCATAGATCACGATGATTCGATCACTCACGCTCATGACCTCATCGATCTCAAGAGATACCAACAATACCCCCTTGCCCTCATCACGTACTTTTACCAGCTGTTTGTGGATATATTCGATCGCTCCCACGTCCAATCCTCGTGTCGGTTGTACCGCAAGCAATAAATTCGGTGCTTTATCGATCTCACGTGCAATGATCGCCTTCTGCTGATTTCCACCGGACATACTTCGTGCGATCGTGTCCGATCCCTGACCGCTCCGAACATCATATTGCGCGATCAAAGCATCTGAGAATTTACGCATATTGGCCTTGTCCAAGATCCCATTTTTTTGAAAATCCTTTGTAAAATAAGTCTGCAATATCATATTTTCCGCCAAAGAATAATCCAAAACCAACCCAAATTTATGACGATCTTCCGGTATATGACTTAGTCCATGTGTGCTTCGATATCGGACCGATCTTTTTTCAAAATGATCTCCGTCCAAAATGATCTCCCCTTGATCCGCTTCCATCAGACCTGCGATCGCGTATACCAGCTCCGATTGACCGTTACCCTCTATTCCTGCGATCGCAACGATTTCTCCTCGACGCACTCTAAAGCTGACATTATTTAGTACATTTTTACTTGTCGTTTTTGATCTTACAGTCAAATTTTTTACTTCAAAGATCGTATCCTTCGGGTCCGCCGGCTCTTTTTCAAGGACCAAGTTGACACTTCTTCCGACCATCATCTTGGATAATTCTTCTTTCGAAGTCGCCGAAACATCAACCGTACCGATATACTTTCCTTTTCTTAGCACAGTACATCGATTTGCGACCTTTTTTATTTCATTCAGCTTATGTGTGATAAACACGATACTCTTTCCTTCTTTGACCAGATTGAGCATAATATCCATGAGCTCATCGATCTCCGCTGCAGTCAATACGGCGGTAGGCTCATCGAATATCAAGATCTCATTGTCACGATAAAGCATTTTTAATATCTCTACACGTTGCTGCATGCCTACCGTAATATCTTCGATCTTCGCATCCGGATCGATCGACAGATTGTATTTTTCACTCAGCTCCACTACTTTTTTGCGCGCATCATCCATTTTGAGCCTTCCCAGCTGAACGATTTCTGCGCCAAGAACGATATTTTCGAGCACAGTAAAATTCTCCACCAGCTTAAAATGCTGGTGAACCATCCCGATCCCTAGACGATTTGCGTCATTCGGGTTATTGATCTTTACCTCGACTCCATCCTTCTTTATGATCCCTTTTTCAGGTTGATACAATCCAAAAAGCACGCTCATCAGCGTAGATTTCCCTGCACCGTTTTCGCCAAGCAACGCATGGATCTCCCCACGTTCTACTTGCAAGGTGATATTGTCATTGGCAATGATCCCCGGGAACTCTTTAGTAATATTGACCATCTCGATATGATAACTCATTGCTTCTCCATTCTATTAAAAATCTCAGAGCCTTATCGGCAGTACTTATATTTTACAATTTTTTTTGC